>DASVCM010000677.1:0-4811 GCA_036381635.1 Lacipirellula sp. | reverse complement strand
CTCCTTGAGCCTCTGTGGTCGGCGGAAGTCGAGATTGCCGCCGACGCGGCCGCGCGTGATTTGTGCTTTCAAGCTCATGGGAATGAGGATGGCGCCCAGCAGGCTCCGCCCGTCACGGCGCCGGACGCGGAAAAGCTCCTGTGGCTTGGCGTACGAACGACCCCGCTCGGGTTTGAACTAACCTGCCGCGAGTACGACGCCTACGTCCTTCGTTGGGGACCAGTCATCCGCCGCTCGGTCGTGCAGCGTGCATTTCTCGAAGAGTCCTGCTTTCAGCTCTTAGTCGATACGGTCACGCCGCTGGCGCTGATCACGCCGCTGCCGGAGAACGAAGCCCAGGTGGCGCTGACCTTCAAAGCCAGCGGCCTGCCCCGGCAAATCGATGAGGACCCGTTCGTTGCCGCCGGCGAAGCATATCTTCCGCTGCTGCGACGGCTGGATCGCTCGGGCAAGCTGCAGGACGACGGGGTGGCGCCCGTCTCCTGGACGTACCTGACCACTGTGGAGCCGGCCGAGAACGGCTGGCTGGCCGACGTCTACAGCGGCATCCGCCGACCCTTCGGCATTCGCCGCGGCCAGATTGAAACCGTGGCAATTGCCCTCCGGCGGCCGCCAGGCCCCGCCGAGGTGCGCTTCCACGCCCGCACCGATAAAGAGCAGAGTCTCGCGGGCTATGAGGTCTTCCGCGATGCCGCGACCGGCAAACCGGAATTAATTGGCCTGACGGACCGGGACGGCGTCATCGCGATTCCGCCGGAGGGCAATAAGCCCATCTCCATGGTGCTGCTGCGAAGCGAGGGGCGTGTGCTCGCCAAAGTCCCCGTCCCGGCCGGGCGCGGCCCCCTCATCGATACGCCCATTGCCGACAGCGCCGCCCGATTGCAAGCGCAGTCGGAGGCGCAGGTCATTCGCGAGCAGTTGATCGACGTCGTGGCCCGCCGGGCGATCATGATGGCCCGCGTGCGCTCGTATTTGAAGAACGACCGCGTGGACGACGCCAGAAAGCTGATGTTGGAGCTCGATTCGCTGCCGACGTCCACTTCGTTTGCCCGCGCGCTGGACGCCTTGGAAAAGCGATTGCCCGAGACCGAGGACCCGGTCGTCACGCGATCGATTGAACGGCTGTTTACGTCGACGCGCGAACTGCTTGGCAAGTTTCTCGACCGCCGGCCGCTTCTCGAACTACAAACGCAAGTCAACGAAGCGCAGCCGGGCGGATCGTAAACACATCGCCATCAACCGTCGGCAGATCTGCGAGTCAATCGCCGCGGAAGCGCAAACAGGGCGCCCAGAAGCTTTCCAGGAAGGCGCATCAAGCGAAGCCCCATCCTCGGTCGCATTTCCGCTTGCGTCTTCGCGACCGACGCGTCCTCGGAATGAACCGCGGATGTCAGCGACATTGCCGCCGTCGCATCGGCCCGCCGCGCTGGCGTCTGCTCGTCGGTGTCCAGTTCGCTCGCATCGGCGACGATCGTGTCGTCGAGCATGGCGCCGGCGAACGAGCGCTCGCCCGGCGCGGCGGCGAACTGGCCGATCTGCCGCCATGTCGACTCGTCCGCCGCGCCCGACCAGGGGCGAAGCCGCTCGACGACTTCGGTCGCGGAGGCGATCCGCTCGGCCGCCCGCTTGTGCATCATTTGCGCGATCAACTCCGCCAGCGCCGGATCAAGCTGCGGCGTGAATAGCATCGGCGACAGCGGCGCCTCGTCCAAATGCCTTCGCAACTTGTCGCGCGTCGCACCGCCGGGAAACGGCACCTTGCCTGTGACGGCGTAGTACAACGTGCAGCCGAGCGAGTAGATATCGCTCGATGGACGAACCTCGCCGGGTGTGCTGATCGCTTCGGGCGCAATGAAGTCGGGCGTGCCGACGATGTGCCGCGGCCCTTCGGCGGCCGGCGAATCGGAGGAGAACGACGCGAGGCCGAGATCAGTCAGCTTCGTTCGCCCCTCGGGCGTTACGAGTAGATTGCCGGGCTTCACGTCGCGATGCACGAGCCCGCGCTCGTGGGCATAGGCGAGAGCTTCCGCCGCTTGGGAAACGACAACCGCCGCCTGCTGCTCCGATAGGGGGCCATGATGCCGCACGAGTCGCCGGAGATCGCTGCCGGGTATGTATTCCGTCACAAGGAAGTAAGTGTCGCCTTCCTTATCGGCGAAGGAGAGCCGGACGAGATTGGGATGATCGAGCTGCGCCTGCGCCCGAATCTCGCGGCAGAAGGCTTCGATCGAGCGCGGATCCATCTGGCTCTTGGGAAGCACCTTGATCGCCTCGATGCGGCCCAGCAGCACGTGCTCTCCCTTGAACACATATCCCATGCCGCCGTGGCCGATGGCGTCGAGGATGCGATAGGGGCCGAGCGTGAACTTGGTGTTGCCGCGGCGAAGCTGCTCGGCCTGCCAGCGGTTGAGATAACCAAGCTCGACCAACTGCTCGCTGAGCATGTCGTCCGACAGCTCGCGCAGCGAACGGGCGCCGCTGCGCAGCGGATCGACCAGCGCGTGCCAGGCGCGGTCGATCTGCTCTTGCGTGAGCAACCCGCTGGCCAGGCCGGCTTGTTCGAGGATGGAGTGATGAGAGTGCGACAAAACAAGAATCTCTGGCGGCATCGTATGGCTAAAGTCTACGAGCCGCGGCGGCATCATGCCACTCGGCTTAGTCAGCGGGCTCTGATACTGCCAGAAGCCGGGCGATTTGCGTGTGCCTATGCCAGACGGCGGGAATCGGGGCCTCAAGCGACAGCGGCTCGCTCTTCACGGGATGCTGCAGCTTCAGCCGCCAGGCGTGCAGGGCGATTCCCGATGGCAGTTCCAAGTCGCTGCCATACTTGCGGTCGCCAATAATCGGGTGACCTGTCTTTGCCAATTGCACGCGAATCTGATGCTTGCGTCCGGTTTCCAGCTCCACCTCGAGCAGCGACATCGATTCGCCGGTCGCTATCACGCGATAGCTCAGCCGCGCCAATTGGGCGTCCGCGGAGCCCTCGTTCGTCACATGCATCTTCCGATGCCGCTCGTCCTTGCGCAGGTAATGCTCGAGCATCGCAGCTCTCTGCTCCGGCACGCCCTCGATCGCCGCCAGGTAAAGTTTACGAACGCGCCGCGATCGGAACGCCTCGCTCAACCGCGCCGCTGCTTTTGAGGTCCTCGCCAAGAGCACCACGCCGGTCACGGGGGCGTCGAGCCGGCTGACGATGCCGAGGTAAACATTCCCCGGCTTCTGGTACTTGTGCTTGATATACTCTTTGGCCACAGTGAGCAGGCTTGGCTTGTCCTCGGCCACGCCCATCGTAGGCAGCATCGCCGGCTTGTTTACCGCGAGGAGATGATTGTCCTCGTAGATAACTTCCAATCTCGGCGCAGGGTTTGCCATTCGTCAAAGTGTAGTCCTCTCGCTCCGCGAGAGGAAACGGGCGCCGGGGCTTACTCCGGTCACTTACGTTCCCGGCTCGCGGTCCGCGTTGCACTGCCTATGTCTGAGTATCGACTGATCCTCGCCAGTAATTCTCCGCGGCGGCGCGAGCTGCTCGCCGAGGCTGGATACCAATTCAACGTCGTGCCGCCGCACGAAACGGCCGAGTGCGGCATCTGTTCGACGGGCGGCCCGGCGGCGCTGGTCGTCGAGCTGGGAACCAGCAAGGCGGTCGACGTCGCCGCGCAGCTCAAGCACCGCGGCGAGCTGACCGAGCAGACGATTATCATCGCCTGCGATACGGTCGCCGAATGCAACGGCGACATCCTCGGCAAGCCGCGAGACGAGGAGCATGCCCGGGCGATGCTGGAGCAGCTCCGCGGCAGCCTACACCGCGTTTACAGCGGGCTCTGCGTCTGGCGGCCGATGGCCGAAGGGGACGCCGGCAAGCCGGACGTGCGACTTGCCGCGTCGGAACTACGGATGGACGCCATCAGCGACGAGCAGCTCGACGACTATCTGGCCAGCGGCCTGTGGCGCGGAAAGGCCGGGGCGTTCGGCTATCAGGACCGCGCCGGCTGGCTGCACTTGCTTTCGGGCAGCGAATCGAACGTGGTCGGCCTGCCGATGGAATTGCTAGAGGAAATGCTCGCCGGATTGTAGCCGTCTCGCTCCGCGAGATGGTTCTCACGTGGAGCGAGAGGGCTACACTTTTCTCGGCTGGGCCGTCGCTGGGGCCGTCGATATACTTGAGAAGCGGCCGCAAGACCCTAGCGCGGCTGAGTTTACGCACCACAACCACGCCGACCGCCGCTTTCGCGCTTGCATCACTATGAAGATTCGGGTTGGCGTCGTCGGCATCGGCCCGCTGTGGGAGTCGCGCCATCTGCCGGCCCTGCGGGCGCTGTCCGATCGATTCGAAGTCCGGGCAGTCTGCGATCCGGTGCAGCACCGCGCTCAGCTCGCGGCCAGGAATCTGAACGCGAGCCTGCACGACGGGTTCCGTGCGCTCACCAGCCGCGATGACATCGATGCGATCTTACTGCTCTCGCCCCAGTGGTTCGGGCCGCTGCCGATCTATGCGGCGTGCGACGCCGGCAAGGCAGTTTACTGCGCGGCAGCCATCGAGCTGAAGGATGACGAGGCCGCCGTGCTGCGCGATCGCGTTCGCGAAGCGGGCGTCGCGTTCATGGCGGAGTTCCCTTGCCGGTTGTCGCCGGCGACGCTGCGCCTCAAAGAGCTCATCGCCACGCGGCTCGGCACGCCGCGCCTGTTGTTTTGCAATCGCCGCCGCACCGCCGAAGCCAACGGCGAGAGCGGCGCGCGGTGCGAGCTGGACATGGTCGAGCTGATCGACTGGTGCCGCTACGTCGTCGACGCCGAGCCGGCGTCGCTCGTGG
>DASVCM010000676.1:0-3171 GCA_036381635.1 Lacipirellula sp. | reverse complement strand
CGGGCAGCTTGTCCGCAAGGAAAACCGCCGCCGCGCTTCAGTACAGGCTCACTAGCTAAGAGCCATTTGCCGCAGCCGCCTTACGCCGATTGCGGGCTTCGAGAGTAACGCCATTGGCCGTGTTCGGGGCGCTGGAAGCAGGATCTGCGGGACCGTCAAGCGGGGCGCCGATCTTGATCGCCTTCAGCCGTTCGGTCGCGTATCGGGCGTAATCTTTGGACAGCTCCGTCCCGAGGAATTGCCGGCCGAGCTTCTTGGCCACGGCGAGCGTCGTGCCGCTGCCGGTGAAGGGGTCGAACACCACTTCGCCGGGGTTCGAACTAACGCGGATGATGCGTCCCAAAAGTTGCTCGGGCATCTGGCAGCCGTGGAAGCCTTGGCGCTCCTTGAACGTCCCGGCGACGCGGGAGTAGTACCACGTGTCGTCCATCGGCTGGAAGCCCTCGGGCAAATCCTGCGGCCGAAGAATCCAGGTATCGTCGGGGAGCCGGCCGGTGGGATTCGCGCGGCTGTCGCCGTAGACAAGGGCCCGCGCCGAAGGGACGCGCACCAGCGGGTCCTCGGCATTAAAGGTAAAATTCTTCTCGTCCTTGATGAACTGAAACAGGTGGGCGTGCGAGCGGTTGAACTTGCGCGTGCAGTTGACGCCGAAGGTGTAATACCAGACGACCCAGCCGCGCATGATGAACGGCGTCTCGATCTGCCGGGTGGCGGCAACCTTCAGCTCGGCGGCGTACTCGTCTCCGATGGCCAGCCAGAACGTGCCTGTCGGCTTAAGGATGCGATGAATCTCGCTGATCCACGCCGCGCACCAATCGAGATAATCCTTGTCTTCGAGCCGGTCGTGGTACTTGTCGTACTTGTAGCCGATATTGAACGGTGGATCGGCGAATGCCAGATCGATCGACCCGTCGTCGATCTGACGCATCAGCTTCAGGCAGTCGCCCAGGTGGATTTTTCCGGTCTTCAACGGCATCTTGCGGCTCGGCGGGGTGCTTCGTGCAGGCGGTACTTGGTCAAAGGTATCAAAGCGGATCGGCGTTTGCGACACTACATAGCCCGGCCATCCTGGGCGGGCGAGTTGCGCCGAACGCGCCGGGCCAGGTCTCCGCAGGCGACTCGCCGTGGCGAGATGGCCCGGCAATATAGGACTCATCTGCCATGAAGTATGCCTACTGCAACGAGATGTTTGGCGACCAGCCGTTCGATCAAGCGGCGACAGCCATGCGGGCACTGGGTTACACAGGCGTCGAAATCGCGCCCTTCACGCTGCTGCCGGACACAGAGCCCTTCGATGTGCGGCGCGTGCCGGCTGATCGCCGGTCGGAGATCAAGCGGCAGGCGGCCGAGGCGGGGCTGGAAATCGTCGGACTGCATTGGCTCTTGGCAAAGACTGCCGGGTTTCATCTCACGAGCCCGCAGTCGTCCGTCCGCCAGACCACGGCGGAGTACCTGCAGGCGCTCGTTGAGCTCTGTGCTGAACTCGGCGGCAAGGTTATGGTACTCGGCTCGCCACAACAGCGCAATCTGCTGCCCGGCGTCGGTTATGAGGATGCCGAACATTATGCCGCCGAAGTACTGCGGGCGGTCATGCCGAGTTGCGCCGACCATGGCGTGACGATCGCCCTGGAGCCGCTAGGCCCGGCGGAGGGCAACTTCATGCTCACGGCCAAGAGCGCCGTTCACCTGGCAGACCTGGTCGCCTCGCCGCACTGCAAGCTTCATCTCGATGTGAAGGCCATGTCGAGCGAGGCAAGCCCGTACGACGTAATCATTCACGACTGCCGCGAGTGGCTTGCCCACTTCCACGTGAATGACCCGAACCTGCTCGGCCCCGGAATGGGGGACGTCGAGTACGGCCCGATCATGACGGCGCTCGCCGAGACCGGTTACAGCGGCTGGTTGTCGCTGGAGGTGTTCAAGTACGAGCCAAGCCCGCTGGAGATCGGCCGGCAGAGTATCGAGTACCTACGAAAAATCGAGGCGGCGATTGCCGGCGGCGCGAGCGACTAATCAGCCAGCAGGTTAAACGACCAGATTATTGCCTTCCTGTCCTCTTCACTGACTGTAAACAGAGCTGAGAGCGGTGGGACGATCAGTCGCCGAAAGCCCTCCCTTGTCGCATCGCCTTTCGCATCGGCGTCTTTACGCAACTCGTGTTCGATCGAATCGGCTGCATTGGCGATCCTTCCTCGATCATTTGCGTCGAGCCACAACTGAGCAAGCTCAGTTTCCGCATTCGGCCTGCAAATCACGGTGAACCGAGTCACGGAGGCGCGATCCTGCGCAAATCTTGGATGATGTCGCGCAGCTCGCGACCTTGGCCATTGTCGTCCGCCATGCGGCGCTTGGCCTCGGCAATCTCTTCTTCTTCGGAGCGGGATGTCGACCTGACGGGCGCGATCTGTCCGACTGGCCGTCCCTGAGGATCCATAACGATCACCGGGCTAGGCGAACCCGCGAGAATCCGAGCTTGGTCGTCGCTTAGAGTGATGATAGTCATATCAAACGTCCGCTTGAGATAAGCCACCATCCATTCTAAACACCAGCCGGCCCGATTGCCAAAGGATCTACGCCCCGGCGCGGAGCTCGGCCAACTGCTGGGCCGTGCCGACCAGGCGGTCCCAGTTCTCCTGGATGTACTCCGGCGGGCCGCCGATTTGCGACACCACCACGGCCACGTTCTCCGTCGGCACCATCTCAATGGCGTCCCACGGGCAGACCAGCAGGTCGTAGGGGTTCGACTTCTTCCCCGGGATATGGACGCAGACCTCGCAGCCGACGCACCGCTCCAGGTCGATCTCGCACCACTGCTGCGTCCCCTTCACCACGCCCATGTTGATGGACTTCAGCTCGATGCAGTCGACCGGGCAGACTTCGATGCACGATTGGCAGCCGGTGCAGTTGTCGGCGTTGATGACCGCCAGCTCTTTGGGGACTTTCTTGCGGGGACCTTGCTTAGCCATGGACCTACCAGAGTTGCGTAAAGGCTACGGAGGGGCTGCCAGCCGTCAGATGCCGGGCGGCGAGTCGAGAATCAGCGATACTCAATCATATTTTGTAATCGGCTGCTCGCCAATCGCGAGGCCAGCGGAGGAGCGGGAAGGAGCGGGTCGTGTGATGCGACCACCAGCAGTCATTCCGAGGTCTCCCGAGGAATCTCGTCGGACC
>DASVCM010000675.1:0-2507 GCA_036381635.1 Lacipirellula sp. | reverse complement strand
TCAAGCATTTCGACTTTCTCGTCATGGCTCAAACTTTCGTCGCTCAATAGTTCCGTCGGTGTTTTATATTTACCGGTATATGCCACAATAATCCTCCTAAGCTTTGATAGCGCAATAAGAAGAGTCGTCTGACCATTGCATTAGCTACAGACGGGTGGTCCACATCGTGAACTTTACCGTAGGATGTTGGCTCTCGTCTCGCTAGGGCATTAAACCTGCAGGGCCGATCGTTGGTTCACGATGTTCACGGCCGCCAGTGCATCTATTGATCTTCCTCGGCGAACTCGCCCGCCGGCCGGTATGCCAATACCGGCGTCGTCGCGCCGCGGATTACCTTGTCAGCCACGCTGCCCACGAGCAATCGCTTCAGCCCGCCCCGACCCTGCGTGGCCAGAGCGATCAGATCGACGCCGTGGGCGGAAGCATCGTCAATAATGGCCGTCGCGGCTCGCACGTGCGAAACGACTCGCGTCTGTACGTTCAAGGACCGCGATCGCAATCGCTCGGCGAGGTGGTCAAGGTATTCTTCGGCGCATATCTGTTCCTGCCGGCCGGCTTCCTCAAGCTGCGCAAGCAGCTCCGGGCGCAGTCCGCCAACCCGGCTGCTGGCCAGCGCATAACTTTCCGGCATTAACTGCTCGACGACGCGAAGCAAGTCGATTTCTGCTTGTGTTCCAGTTGCGAGGGCAACCGCTGGTTCCAGGATCTGTTCGGCGAGTGGCGAGCCGTCGAGAGGGACGAGCATGCGCCGCAGCGACGGCTCCTGGGACAGGTCGGCGCTGGATTCCTCCGGGCGCACGAACAGAATGGGCATCGTCGATTGGCGAAGCAAAAGGTCAGCCACGCTTCCCAACCAGAATCGGGACGCCTGTCCGCGACCCCGCGTAGTCATGACGATCAAGTCGGCGCCCGACTCTTGAGCTTGAAGATTGATCGCACCGACTATGGAACCGTCCAGCAGGGTCGAGCGTACTGAGATGCCAGCGACTGCCGAAACTCGGCCCGTGATGCCGTCGATATAACCTTGCGCCATCGCCCGAAGCTCGCGGTCCGCTGGCTCGTTGTACCAGCCTCCGTGGCCGTAAAGGCCCAATGGGGGAACATGTACCGTAACAAGATTAAGCTCTGCGCCGAAACGACGAGCGAGGCCCAGCGCCATCGGAAGGGCGTGTTCGGCGGCCGCCGAACCGTCAAGTGGAACGAGAATTGAGCGGTACATAGGTTCCTCCTGCGACGTTTGTGGCAGCTTGCGTAACCAAACTCGGTTCCCAAGGCTAGGCAGACGAGTGGCAAGGGATCTAAACCTTTGAGGTAGCTATAACCCTCCTGTTGCCTGCGGATGGCACATTCTTGCCAGAGCTACACGCTGCATGCTCTCGGGGCGATATCCGCAAATGGACATTAGCTGCTCACCGCTTGGATCGCTTGATCCGCAAACGCCGATGGCCGCGCCGCCTTAACATTTTGCAGTTGATTGAAGTCGCCGCGGAGCGCCTTGAGGGCGTACCGCTCCTGTTCGATCTCATATTGCGTGCGGAACCCGTACCGACGGAAGATGGGCAGGGGCGGGCACCAACCCTGGAGGGCGTGCTGAAGCAGGAAGCCGCCAACCACCAGCGGGAGCACGGCGAACCGGCGGTCCACCAGCAGGGCCATGGCGGACCCCGCCGCGGTCAGGGTAGCGGCGTTCGCCTCCAGTGTCCGCTCGATGTCCCACTCTTGATCCAACTCCTCAAGCCGATTGGCAATAGCTTCGGGCGCCGCGGCGAGCCGGGCGACCCGCTCCTCCATCTGAAGGCGGATTTGCTCGTTGATGTGTTCAGCGGTTTGTTCAGGCACGCGGGTGACGGTCGCTGGTAACATGGGCGTTCCTCCTCTGTCGGGCGAATAGCCAACGCGGTATCGCATGGGCCCTACTATTTCTGGCAAGTAGCGTGCCGCTGATTAATTGTGCTCTGTTACAGCAGCGCTCCCCGCAGCAAGCACAGGGCGGCAGTAGTGGTGGGCCCGGCGGCGGCCGCGTTCAAGGCGGTTTCGGCGCGCGTGGTTTTCTCGATTGCCGTCGCCGGCGCAGGCGCGATACTCGCCCCATGGTTTGGCGCGGCGGCGATGCCGAACAGTCTGTGGGAGCGGTCTCTGACTGCGATTGCATTTCGCCATTCCGCAACATTTCGCAGCGGAGTGCGAAATCGGCGTCGGAGACGCATCTCACAATCGGCTGCTTGGGCAAGGGCGGCGGCGCATCAATATCGACGTCGTCGGTTTTGGGATTGAGACGGAGCTGCTCGCTGGCGGCCCGTCAGCTACGTCCGGTCGTCAGGTCGATCGTCTCCCCATGACCGCCGGGGTCTGTCGATCTGGCAAACGCCTTGACTGCACTGGCAACGCCGGCCTGTCCGCGTTCATGACGGCCCCACCAGGCGTCTGCCTCTTCGATGGACCAAGCCGTCGCTAGGGGAGATCGAGATAGCAACAAACTCAAATCGCGAGCCGTTTGCGGCCGCTTC
>DASVCM010000674.1:0-3430 GCA_036381635.1 Lacipirellula sp. | reverse complement strand
CGCTCATTCGGTCGTTTTGCTCAGTCGACCACGATCTGGACGCAGGAAAGACAATCGCCCAGATTAGGCTTGCTCCTAGCAACGCGATTCCGAGGACCGCCGCAATTGGCGCAATAGCTTTCATGGCAGATATCAGCGATTGATCGTCACGTCAGTCAGTAATTCACGGATTTATAATGGCGCCGTCGTTGATGCAAACCATCAGAGCGAAGGCTTGCGGATTCACATCATCAGCAATCCATGTCACGCTGCCGTCGAGATGCGTTGCAATCACGCCGCTTGGATGCAGGCTTCTTGGCGCCGCAGAAAAAAAGTTATCGCCGCCGACTTGTTCGCAAGGCATACCTTCCAAAGCAGACGCTGTTTTAGCGTCGCCTGCACAATTATTAATCCAGTCAGAATTGAAGTTGCCTGGCGGGAGATTGGGAACTTGCGCTCTCTCGCCAGCGTTCTGACCCGCGACAGGAATGTACGGCGCCGAAGGATCAAGCATGGCGGCTGTGCAACTGGCGCCTATGCCAAGCGGCTCGCTGTGCATATCCAGCCCAATCAGGGTTGTGCCAACCCAAGCGATGGCCCAAGCCCCGCGTTGGTCTGAAAGTTCGTCGCGTGTACGAATCTCCGTAAGCATTAACGTATTTGAGCTGCCATCGGTGATACGCTTGAGTTCAAGCCCATTGTTGGCTATTGCGCCCGACCACTGGTTGCACGTTACGTGCTCAGGGCTCGAGAATCCGGCGTAGTTGCCTTTGCCATACGAGCGATTTCCCCCGTGGCGAGCATTGTAAAGCCGGCCTTGGGCGGAGTCGGAAGGGCAAAGAAGAATTGACGGCTGAATCGCCTCTGGAGTCGGAGCCGTGGAAACATCTTCCATCCGGTAAACGCTAAACTCTTTCTTGAGGTCGAATTGCCGGTACGTCGCCTGCTGCTCAATGTATGGAAGGATGTGGACGATCCAGCTTAGCTGGTTGCCGGTATTGATGTTCCACATCTTGCCATTAGCCATATCATTTGCCTGACTGGCTGGCGGCAATCGCTTCTGGGCGTCCTCATAGTTCAAGCAAGCAAGCGCTAGATTCTTCTGATTGCTCTGGCAGTTCATCCGCCGCGCCGCTTCGCGCGCCGCTTGCACCGCCGGCAAGAGCAGCGCCACCAGCACGCCGATAATGGCGATCACCACCAGCAGCTCGACCAGCGTGAAACCACCGAAACGGTTACGACGAACCATGGCGGATTGATCCTTATTCATTGGGGCAAGACGCGCCGCCGAGGAGACTAACCCGTTAAGGGGAAGCTCAGTCGGGAGACGCCGCACGAAGTGCGCGCCAAGAGCGGCCGACCGAGGACGCCCGGGTCACCCGTCATTGTAATTCTTGGCGAACTCCCGCAAAGTGCGCCGAAGCGCAGTGATTTCATGGAATTACGCAGGGGAATGGGGAGTCGGTAGGGGGTAGGGGGTAGTAAGAAAAAACCCCATGTCCGCCACTACCCACTACCCACTACCCACTACCGACTCCCCACCACCGTCCGCTGCATCATCTCCGCCAGCTTCGCCAGCGCCCGGCTGCGGTCCTGCGGGTCCAGATGCACGTGCAATACGCTCGGGCCCCCTCGATCTTGCCACGCCGCGTTCAACGCCCGGTCGAAGTCCCCTTCGGTGCGAACTTCATACCCCGTGCCGCCGCCCAGCACCGCGGGCAATTGGCTGTACTCCCACGGGTGGATGTCGTTGAACTTGAACTCGCCGGGGTGGAGCAGCCGCTCGGTGCCGTAGCCGCCGTTGTCCAGGACGATCGCAATCACCGGCATCCGCTTCCGCACGATCGTCGACAGCTCCATCCCGGTCATCTGAAACGCCCCGTCGCCAACGATCGCGATGACGCGCGCCTCCGGCCGGGCGGTCTGCGCGCCCAGCGCCGCGGGCACGGCGAAGCCCATCGAGGTGTAGTAGGCAGGCGCCAGAAACTCCGTCCGGTTGTGCGTGGTGAGCTCCGTGGAGGCGAACAGCGCGTCGCCAACGTCGGCGATCACGATCGTGCCGTCGTCGAGCTGCTCATCCAGCCGTCGCATCAGCCGCGTGATCGTGATCGGCTCCTCGGGCTGCAATTCAAACGGCTCGCGGTTCCACTCCGTCGGCGCCGCCGGCTGCGGCCGCTCGCGGCTTAGCCCCCGCTCGACCAGCCGCTGCATGAAATCGTCGAGCCGCACGTCATGATAATGATGATGCCGAATCCGAAGCTGCTCGCTCGTCACGTAAATGCAGTCGCCGATGTCGAGCTCAGCCGTGTAAATGCCGAGGTTGATGTCGGTCATGAACGTGCCGAGCATCACCACGCAGTCGCTCGCCTCGACATACCGCGTAATCTCCTCCCGGCCGATGGCGCCCTCGTACAGGCCCATGTACAAGGGATGCGTCTCGCCGACGACCCCTTTGCCGAGCATCGTCGCCGCCATTGGAATTTGCGCCTGCTCGGCCAGCTTCAGCGCCAGGTCCTGCAGGCCGAAGCGGTGGATTTCGACTCCCAACAGCAGCACCGGTTGCCGGGCGTTCTCGATCCGGCGGGCGGCCTCCTCGACGGCTTCGTTCAGCGCCCGCGGATCGCTCGGCGGAATGTCGCTCTGGTAGAGCGGCCGGGCCTCGGGCCGCACGTGAACCATGTCGCGCGGGATCTCGATATACACCGGCCGCTTATAGCGCTGGCAGGCGGCCAGCACGCGGTCGATCTCCTCAAACGCCGTCACTGGGTTATCAAGCTCCGTCCCCGCGACGCACAGCTTCTCGAACACGTCGTACTGCGTGCGGAAGTTGCGGACCATGTGGTGCAGGAGCGGATTGTGAATCCGCTCGCGCAATCCCGGCGAGCCGGTGATCATCACCACCGGCGACTTCTCGGCATACGCGCAGGCGATCGAGTTGCACACGCTCAACCCGCCGACGCAGTAGGTGACGCACAGCGCGCCCATCCCGTGCACGCGCGCATAGCCGTCCGCCGCGAACCCCGCGCAATCCTCGCTCGTGCAGCCCACCATATTCAGCGGGCTGGCTTCCATCATCGTGTACAGCGACAGGATGTAGTCGCCGGGAATGCCGAAGCAATCGGCAATGCCGTAGTCTTGAAGCCGCTGGATGAGGTACTCGCCGATCGAAGGATGAGCGGCGCTAGGCGATGGTCGAGACATGGGCACACAAGAGTTAGAGGGGCGCGATTTTCTCCCACTTAGCCCCCGGTCACTGAAGGATATGCAACTGCCGGCATTTCAGCCGCAACGCGGCGACATTCAATAGCCAGGGGCGTAAGCCCCTGGTGTGCGTGGATGTTAAGATCGTAAGCCCCAACGGGGCGGCAGTAAGATGTGCAGCGCACTGCCGCCCCGTTGGGGCTTACGATCGAGCTGCACGTTCGTACCAGGGGCTCACGCCCCTGGCTAT
>DASVCM010000673.1:0-3125 GCA_036381635.1 Lacipirellula sp. | reverse complement strand
AGCGATTTCGACATGGAGTATCGGCTGGCTCGCGAGGACGGAACCTATGTATGGATGCACGATCGCGCCAAGACGGTGCTCGATGCAGAGGACAAGCCTCGCTACCTTGCCGGCGCTTGCATGGACGTCACCGAACGCAAGCAAAGTGAATTGCGGGGACAGTTCTTCGCGCGGCTCGATGAAGCCCTTCGTCCCATGACAGACCCAGCGGAGATCACAGCAACCGCCGCTCGGCACTTAGGCGAGCAGCTCCGCGTCGATCGTTGTGCGTATGCCGAAGTGCATGCGGACGAGGACACCTTTGACGTGGCCGGGGAATACAATCGCAATGCGCCGAGCATGATGGGACGATACCGTTTTTCGCAGTTCGGTCGCGAGGTATGGCAGTACATGCGGGAAAACCGGGCGTTTGTAATTAACGACATCAATTCGCATGAACCGCCCCTCGAGGATACCACGGCCGCGCGGACGTCGCAGATTTACGCCTCCATTTGCGTGCCGCTTCACAAGCACGGCCGCTTCGTCGGCGCGATGGCAGTGCACCAATCGGAACCCCGCCGGTGGACTGCCGACGAAGTGGAACTGACTCAAGCCGTAGTCAACCGATGCTGGGAGTCCATGGAGCGATCGCGAGTCACGCGCAGCCTGCAGGAGAGTGAGAAGAAGTTCCGCCAGCTTGCGGACTTCGTGCCGATGATCGTGTGGGAGGCGCGGCCCGACGGCGTCGTCGATTATTACAACGAGCGCTGGTACGAGTTCAGCGGCTTTGACCGCAGCTTGACCGGCGACCCCGCTTGGGCGCCTCTGGTTCATCCTGACGACCGGCAAAGGGTTCACGACGTGTGGTACGAAGCCGTTCGAGCGGCCGAGCCGTACCAGGTTGAATGCCGGCTGAGGGATAGCCGCACCGGCGGATATCGATGGTTCATGGGCCGCGCTCTACCGGTGAAAGATTCCGAGGGAAATGTCATCCGCTGGTTCGGGACAACGGCTGACATTCACGAGGCCAAGCTTACTGAGCAATCGCTTCGTGCCAATGAAGAGCGGATACGCGCGATCATTCAGGCCACGCCCGAGTGCGTCAAGCTGATTTCTCGCGACGGGCAGGTATTGGAGATTAACGCCAGCGGTCTGCAAATGCTCGAGGCGGAATCTCCAGACGCGGTCCAGGGCTGCTCGATCCTGGAATTCATCGCGCCGGCGCACCGGCAGAAATGGATGGAGAATCATGAGCGAATCTGCATGGGCGAGAACCGACTGTGGGAATTTGAAGTCATTGGTTTCAGCGGAAGACGCCGCTGGATGGAAAGCCATGGCGTTCCCGTCACGATGCCCGAAGGCGAGCTGGCCCATCTTTGCATTACTCGCGACGTCACCGACTTGAAGCGGCATGAAGCCGAGCGCGACCGGCTGCTCTACGCGGAGCGCGCAGCCCGTGCGGAAGCCGAGCAGGTGAGTCGCCTCAAGGACGAGTTTCTTTCCACGCTGTCCCATGAGTTGCGTACGCCGCTCAATGCAATTCTCGGATATGCCACGCTCATTCGCATGGCGGAAATGAGCGGGAAGGAACTTGACGAAGCCACGGCCATCATTGAGCGGAACGCCAAGCTTCAGGCGCAGCTAATCGACGACCTCCTGGACATGAACCGGATTATCTCCGGGAAGGTTCAGCTCAAGATTCAGACGGCGTCGCTTGCGGACGTCATCGAAGCCGCGCTAGAAAGTGCTCGCCCGATGGCGGACGCGAAACAGATTCGATTGGAGACCGTGGTCGATCCGATGGCGGGACCGGTCCGGGGCGATCCGGATCGGCTGCGGCAAGTCATTTGGAACTTGTTATCGAATGCGATCAAGTTCACGCCGCAGGGGGGCTTGGTGCAAGTGGCCCTAGAGGCTTCCGGCTCGCGGATCGAAGTGAGCGTGACCGATAGCGGCGAAGGCATTGCTCCGGACTTCTTGCCGCATGTGTTCGATCAATTTCGGCAAGCGGACGCCTCGACGACGCGCAAACACGGCGGGCTTGGCCTTGGGCTGTCGATCGTCAAGCACCTGGTCGAAGTCCACGGCGGCGCGGTGCGAGCGCAAAGCGACGGCAAGGGGAAAGGGGCGACGTTCACCGTCTCGTTGCCGGTGGCGGCGGTGCTCGATCCGGACGATGTTGTGCGGCGCGTGCAGGCGGCCTCGACGCCGGATCCCATCTGCGGGACTGTGGATTTAAGTGGAGTACAAGTGCTCGCCGTAGACGATGAGCCCGACGCCTGCGTCCTGGTAAAGCGAGTGCTCGAAGAATGCCATGCCGAGGTGGAAATCGCTGCATCGGTACGCGAGGCGCTGGAGCTGATCGAGTCCCGGGACTTCGACGTGCTGGTCAGCGACATCGGCATGCCGATCGAGGACGGCTACGACCTGATGCGAACGGTGCGGTCGATGCAAGGCGGCGGCGCTCAAATGCGGGCCGTTGCGCTCACCGCGTTTGCCCGGCCGGAGGATCGCCAGCGGGCGGCGCTGGCTGGATTCCACAAGCATGTGTCCAAGCCCGTGGAAGCCGGCGAGCTTATTTCTATCGTCGCCGACCTGACTGGGCGAGCTGGCGACTAAGCGGTCGCCAGACATCAGCGCTGCGCCGCCTTCAGCGCCGGGTCGTCGAGATCCAGCCGGTACAAGATTTGGTTGTAATCGTAGCGCGGAGTCGGCTGCGGCCTGTCGGCAAACGTGGCCGTGTACGTCGCCTCGAACAGCAAGATGGGCGAGCCTGACGGGGTAAAATCCTGGTGGAGCCGCGGGTTGTAGAAGCTGTAGTTGTCGTGTGACACGACCTTTATCGCCGGGCCCCAGGGCCCCGTCGGCGAGTCGGCCTCGGCGTACCAGAGCTCGCCCAGCATTGAGGGCTCGCCCCATATCTGGCAGAACACCGTGACCCAACGCTTTCGATAATCGTTCCAAGCGATCGAGCCGGCATGGGGTTCTATCTCGTCGCCGTCGACGGTTCGCACCTTTTGCTGAGGTTCAAGCTCCTCCCACGTCCTCTCGTCCTGCCAGGCTTCGAACGTTGCCGGACAGCGGAATGAGGGGAACGGGTTGCCCAGCAGCAGCCGCTCGCGGCCGTGTTCATCCTTCCAGATCAC
>DASVCM010000672.1:0-3978 GCA_036381635.1 Lacipirellula sp. | reverse complement strand
TATTTGGCGCTTCGTTTACCCGGGTGCTAAACGAAGACCCGGGGCTGCCGAATGCTAGAGGCTAAGCAGCGCCATCACACAATTGATTGTTGGCGGCCGCCGCTCGCTCATTAAGAATGGTCAACGGCGATGGCGACCACGCAGACGTCGATCCGCTTCCTTCGACGGCGGTGGCGCCGACGCCGCCCGGGCCAGGCAGCAGTCGAGCCGCAAGTCCAGCCAGATCAGCCGTCAGCTCGGGGGCGAACGTGTTTAAGACTACGCCAAATTTTGCAGGAACCGAGATGATAAGCATCGCGCGGCCGTACCGGCAGGCGTTAATGACCTGCCTCGCGGCCGTTTCGGCGCTCACGGAAAGTCCTGGCATTGCGTCGCTGATGCTGAACCAGGCGTACTCTTTGCGGTGCTGGCCCTTGAACCAGGCATGCCGTGGGCTGCCGGTGCGCATCAGTCCCGGGCATACCGTGGTGATATAAACGCCATAGCGGGACAGTTCGGCGCGCAGCGCCTGCGACAGGCCGTTGAGGGCGAACTTGCTCGCACAGTACGGCGCCAAGTGCGGCACGCCGATCCTACCGCCGATCGACGAAATGTTAACAATTCGGCCCTCGCCGCGGGCGCACATCTCCGGTAGTACCTGCTCCATGGCTCGCAGCGGCGCCCAGAAGTGGACGTTCAGCGCTTCCTCGTAATCGGCTTCAGTCTGCGTTTCGAACGGTCCAACTTGGATAACGCCCGCGACGTTGATCAGTACGTCAATCGGCCCAAGTTCATAGCTGGCGTCGGTGAGGAAGTTCGACAGCTCGTCGGGCTTGGTGATATCGCAGATGTAGCTGAATACGCGACCGCCGCGGGCTCGCAGCTCCGCAGCGGCATTGTTCACCTCGGATTCTTCGCGTGCGCAAATGGCAAGAAGCGCGCCCTCGGCAGCCAATTGCCGGGCGATCACCAGTCCCAATCCTCTAGAGCCGCCGGTAATAACGACGACGCGATTGCGAAAGTCGTACCGGCGGGACTGCGCCATCACGGCGCGATAAGCAACGTAACCGCCGATGGCAATGCCCGCCGCCGTGAGCGCCTCTTTCCATGAACTTGCCATGCGATCGCATCCTGGCGGCCCGTTTTGAGAGCCGTAAGTCGTTAGAACTTCGTGTGGCCCATGTTGTCGCCGAAGGCCTGCGGCCCCGGGGAGGGAGCCGGCTGGCCCGTCGCAGAGGTCGCGCCGGTAGTTTCCAGCAACGCCTTAAACCGGCGCAGATCGTCGGCAATCATGTTCTCCGGATCACGGCCGAGGATGGAAGCTACCCAGGCGCCCACCTTACCGGCGGGCGGGTCGTACTTCAGATTGACGGTCACCTTCGTACCCCGGCCAACCCCGAGTGGTTCAAAGCGAACGCTGCCGGCCGTATCCACCTGGCTGCCGGGGATCGACCGCCAGGCGATAAGCTCGTTCTCAACGTCATTAAAGATTTCGGCGTCCCACTCCACCTGCTTGCCGAGCGGCCCGTCGGCCGCCCAGTGAGATCGGACGCGATCGACCGGCTCGATCGACTTCACGTGAGTCATCACCTTCGGCAGGTTTTCCAGTTCACGCCAGAAGCTATAGAGCTCGGCTGGTTCGCGCATGATGACAATGCTTTGCTCCACGCGATCGCCGCGCCCGGCCGGTATCACCGTGGCCGGTTGCGGCTTAGCGGTGTTGACGCCCAGGGCGTTGTATAGATAGCAATGGCCTGTCATGCCGCGATGGAGCAAGGCGCCGCCCAGGCCCGCCATGAGCAGCGAGCCGCGCTTGCCGCTGGACAGGCCGTAGGCCGTGAGTAAAGCGCCCGCGAGCGAGGACAGGATCCGCTCCTTATAGTCCACATTCGGCCCCAACTCGCGGTCGTCGCGAAATTCGCGATGGGTAGCGTGCGTCTTTTGCCGGGCGAAGGAGGGATAGGGCTGGAATCCGCCGTTGGCATAGTTTTCAGCCGAAGCCATCGTTCTTCCTCCTAGGTAGGTCATTGCGACAAGCGCATTCGCCGGCCTGCGCCGTTGGCTCGAATACGAGCAATTTTCATGCCTCTGACGTGGCGCCGTTTGATGGGGTTTTCCCTCCGGCCCGCCGGCGAAGTGGCTACGCTTGGAACCGAAAGTGTGACGCGGCCCCCACCTTATGGCGAGCGGCACACTGATTGCTCCCTCTGCCAATCAACGCGTCACGTGGAGTAATCAACGATCACGTTTCCGCCAAGCTCAGGCTCGCGATGTATCGGTTTCTGCCCTGGCAATTCATTGTTCGGCGAGCCGCACGGGCCTATGGAATTGCCGACCCGGCGATGTGGCTGGCGAGAATCCGCAGCTTCGCTCAACCGTCGGAAGTCGCCGAGCCTATTGAACTGCTTCGTGCAGGCGTACTCTTCCACGCCCGCGGCATCGTCAATACCAAGGCCATTCAGCACAACCTTGACTGGGTGTGGCCGTATTGGGTCGAGCGCCAGTTTGACCCCGAGGACGTCTCGTTCATCCCAAGGGCCTTCTCCTTCAGCCATGTGAACCTGACCCACCGCAACTGGACGGCGATTGGCCTCCCCGAGCTTTCTATTTACCCAATTGTCGATCCGCACGGTTTGGTCACGCCATTGCAGGACGGATGGTCGCTCGATTTCTGGCTCCTCGCCGGAGAAACCCGAGTGATTCCGAGCCGACTCCATGACGACGAGGTGCGGCAAGAACTGATCATGGATGATCGGCTTTCGGTGATTACCACTTCGCGCCATGAAGGTTTGCAACTGCGTCAGCAAGCGTGTGTGGTGATGGGCGGCGAGGGACCAAGCGTCGAGATCAGCGTCGTTGCCTCCGCCCCGAACGGCGGCATGTTGGTTGCTTCGATTCGACCGTTCAATCCTGAAGGGGTGCAGTTCGTCGACCATATCCGGGCAAGGCCGGAGCGCGACGGCTGGTGCGTGAATAATCAACTGGAAGTCCTACTCGACCGGCCCGCAGACCAATTATTGGCCTCCGATTACGCGCACGGCGACGTCTTCAGTTTGCTCGGAGACGCCGGCGGACGAAGCTTCGGACCGGACGACCATCTCGACGTTCGCTGCAAGGTCGGCATGGCAACCGCGGCAGCCGTGTACCGCTTCGACGAGGATCAAGCGTCGCTTCGAGTGCGCGTCCCTATCCACAAAGAACTGACGGCTCTCGGCAATGTGGCTCGCTTTAACCCGAGCGTTACTTGGCCCGCGATTCGAGCGGAAGTTGCGTCGCTGCGAATTCCAAACGAGCGGTTCCAGTTCCTGTATGACGCGGCCATTCATACGCTCGTGCTCCTGTCGGCCGACGAGATTGTGCCGGGGCCGTACACTTATCGGCGGTTCTGGTTTCGCGACGCCTGCCTGATGATGAACGCCCTGCTCTCGATCGGCCTCGGAGAGCGATGCCGGCGAGCCATCGAGCAATTCCCCTCCCGGCAACTTCGCAACGGGTACTTTCGCTCGCAGGAAGGCGAGTGGGACTCGAACGGGCAGGTGCTGTGGGCGCTGGACCGCTACACTCAGTTAACGGGACAACCGCTGTCGAACGAGGTGGTGAATTCGATACCCGAAGCGGTGGCGTGGATCGATCGCAAGAGGGTACGCGACCGGGCCGACCCGCTTCATAACGGCCTGCTGCCCGCCGGATTCAGTGCGGAGCATCTAGGTCCCAACGATTACTACTATTGGGATGATTACTGGTCCGAGGCGGGCCTGCGCGCAGCCGAGCGGATTTACACGCGGCTTGGCCGTGCGGACGCCGCCGCCGACGCCCGTGCGAAAGCTGATGATCTCCGGGCCGCCATCGAGCGAAGCATTCACCGCATTCCCGCGTGGCGATCGCTGGGCGGTATACCGGCGTCTCCCTATCGGCGAATTGACGCCGGCGCCATTGGGTCGCTCGCGGCCGACTACCCGCTGCAGCTTTATCCCCCGGCCGCGCCGCCGATTATGGCGA
>DASVCM010000671.1:0-2138 GCA_036381635.1 Lacipirellula sp. | reverse complement strand
GGCAGCAGGAGCTGGGAGCGGCCGGCGTGTCGGCCATCCCCGAACCCGCCGCCGGCCTTTTGTTGGCGCTGGGAGCGGCAGTTTGTTTGGCGTCGGTCCGTCGAACAAGCTGACGCGAATGGCCGGGCCGCCCGGTCGAGTCATGATCTGCGAAAGGGGCGATCGCCGCGATCGCCCCTTTTTTATTTTTAAGAGCTAGCGCTCGCCCGCTGCATCGAATTCGTTAGGCGTCTCGCTCCGCAAGATGCTTGCCTCTCGCGGAGCGAGAGGCCTACACTGCGGCGATGATTGCACGTACCGCCATGGCCCCTGGAAGCGAGCGTGACATGCCGAGATTCCCGTCGACTTACCGCCTTGCGAACCGTTGGCTTCCTCTGCTCTTGCTGTCATGGCCGCTGGTTCAACCGGTAGTTGCCCATGGAGAGGGACAACCGGCGGAGGAGACGGCCAAAATTGCCGCCGCCGCGGAACCTGCCGACGACTCCGCCTTGACGTTGAAAGTGCTCGATCCCAATGGCGAAACCGTCCAAGGAGCGCAGGTCGGTTGGTTCGCCCGCTGGGAGGGCCGCGATCTGGACAATCCCCGAATCGCCGGCTTTGGCGAGTCGAACGCGGCCAACGAGACCGACGCCGACGGCGTGGTGAAGATCGCCGAGACCGATCTCAAACGGCGCATGTACGACGATGCACTGGCCGTCTTAGCATTGGACAAGGACAACAAGCTCATCGGTCTGACCACCGTCACGGAGAAGGACCTCGGGACTACGAAAGAGATTCATCTGGCGCCCGGCATTCCCGTCGCAGTGAACATGACAAGCACCGAGCTGGAGAAGCTTGGCCATGCGTCCGACTGGCACGCCTGTTATATCTTTGCGGGTGAAGAGCGGCCCTTCTTGAGCGCATCGATGGGCGGCCAGCTCGGCTTCCTGCTGCCGCCGGGCGAGTACAAATACAACGCCTATGGCAGCAGCCTTGTCCGATCGATGGGCGGCGAGATCGAGATTAGCCCCAACAAGCCAAGCATTGCCTTGGAGTTCGATCTCCCGGCTTCGAATCTCGGCCGTCTGATTGGTCAGCCCGCGCCGGAGCTTGACGGCGTCGCCCACTGGAAGAACTCCAAACCGCTCAAGCTAGCGGACCTGCGCGGCAAGGTCGTGGTGCTGGAATTCTGGGGCTACTGGTGCGGGCCGTGCGTCCACTCAATGCCCCAGTTGGTGGAGCTCTACGAGGAGTTCAAGGATCAGGGTCTTGAGGTGATCGCCGTTCACGATGACTCGGTCGAGTCGGTCGCTGAATTGGTGGAGAAGACCGCCAGTGCCAAAGCGGAGCTGTGGGACGGAAAGGATCTCCCGTTTCCCATCGCCATCGACGGCGAAGTGACCGAGAGAATGCCCGACTCAGAGCGCACTTACCGCGGCCAGACGGTTGGCAAGTATGGGATCCGAAGCTGGCCGACCGCCATCCTCATTGATCGCGAGGGTACAGTCGTAGGCGAATTCGAGTACCGGGGACCGGAGGGACGCAAGTCGCTGCTGACGGCCCTTGGGCTTGAGGAGTCCGCAAACGCCGAAGCCGGTAATGAAACGCCCCAGCCGCCTGAGACGGAGAAAAAGCCCGTAACTGACACATACCACGGCACAAAGGTCACCGAAGACTACCGCTGGCTCGAAGACTGGAGCGACCCGCAGGTCGTCGCCTGGAGCGATGCGCAGAACGGCTACGCTCGCTCGATCCTCGACAAGCTGCCCAATCGGGAGGCGATCGCCGAGCGGATCGCCGAGATCATGTCGGCCGAGCTGGTCAGCTACTACGCCGTCGAGCACGCCGGCGGCAAGTTCTTCGCGATGAAGGAGCAGCCGCCCAAGCAGCAGCCGTTTCTCGTGGTGAGCGACTCGCTCGACGACCTCTCGGGCGAACGCGTGCTGTTCGATCCCAACGCGGCGGACGAAACCGGCGGCGCCGCGATCGTTTGGTACAAGCCTTCGTTCGACGGCAAGCTCGTGGCGGTGTGCATCGCCCACGGCGGAGCCGAAGTCGGCGACGTCACGGTCTACGACGTCGAAACCGGCAAGCAAGTCGGCGAGATCATCCCGCGGGTGAACACCGGCACCGCCGGCGGCGACCTGGCGTGGGCGCCC
>DASVCM010000670.1:0-8811 GCA_036381635.1 Lacipirellula sp. | reverse complement strand
GTCCACCGGCAGAGCCGGTGGCTTTCATAAAAGCCCCCGGCTTCGCCGGGGGACGAATCTGTCATCACGCCTCGGCCGCGGATTCCTCACGCACAAGCGCTCTCGCCCACAATCAGTTCAGCGACGCGAACGCAGAAATTGTCGTTCAGCACCAAAACTTCCCCGCGGGCGATCAGTCGCCCGTTCACGTAGATATCGGCCGGATCGCCGGCCAACTTATCCAGCGGCACGACGGCGCCCTGTTTTAGCTTGAGCACGTCTTCCAGGTGCATGTGCGTGCGGCCCAGCTCGATTGTCAAATCAAGCTGCACGTCGCGCATCAGCTCGAGCGTGGCGGCCTCGGTCGTCGGCGAGGCGCCCGCAAAGTCCTGGAACTTGAATTCCTGCACGCCGCCGGGGAGAGCTTCGGCAGGCTCGTCGATCGAGGCGAGGGCTTGCTCGGCCTTGCGCAACAGCAATTCGATATCGTCTGGCGACACGCCCGCGTCGCCGGCCGCGGATTTGGACTTCGCCGGCGCAGCGCCAAATGAGGGCGCCCCGACCGGGCTGCCGCCGGAAGCTTGCGCCTGCTTCAAAAGCTGCTCGATCTCATCCTGGTCAGCCTGATGAGAATCTTCTGCCATGGAATCCCTTCCTTGGGAGTCGAGGGTCAAGTGTCGAGAGTCGAAAGCCAGAGGGGAACTTTCCGGCCCTCGACCCTAGACCCTCGACCGCTTTAGCGCTCAATGAACGAGAACTCGCTGAAAATCGCTTCGCGGACGATGGTTTTGCCCAGAGCGCGGTTGACTTTCTCCAATATGACCCGTTTGATCAAGCCCAACCCGGGGTCGGTAAAATCAGCCGGCTGCATGCCGCGGATGGCGATGGTCACCTGTTCGTTCATTCGCTTTTCGTGAAGCAGGAACCGCTCGGCGAACTCGGCTTCTTCCTCCGCTAGCACGACGCCGAACAGCTCGAAGTCGATGTTCATGCTGGCGCCGGTCGACGGATTGAACGCGACGACGTGGTAGTCGCCCAGGCTGACTTCGCGCGTGGGCGGGCCGGCGTGTTCGTCTTCGCCATGACTGGCTTCATCGGGCTCGCCGTCGCCGTCGGCGTCTTCACCTTCCGAACTTCCGGGGGTGCTGGCGAGCTGCTCGCCGATGCGGCGCGTCTCTTCCGGCGATGGCAGGATCGCCGTTGCGGCGGCCACTTCTAGCAGCACGATTACCGAGACGAAGGCGATCGCCTTTACCAGCTTCATGATTCCCGAGCCGCGGCGAGGCGCCGCTTCGGCGGAACCTGCATGGGCATGTTCGTCGGCCATAACGTCTAACCCTGTCTAAATCGGTCCTGCCGGAATGTGCCAAATCGTTCGCCCGGCATAACAAATTTAGCTCAGGAACGCGGCATTCCTTAGCGTTTTGGGGGATTGCACTACGCCTACGGTTTAGCCGTCATAACCGGCGCCATCGTCGCCACCGATCTGGAATCAGCTGCCAAGCGCTTTCGTTCTCTTATCGCCGCAGCGCCATCAGTTCGTCGAGCAGTTGCTGCACGGCCGTAATCACCCGCGCGCCGCCGCGGTACTGCGTCGAGGCGAGGATCAGCTCGATCAGGTTCTGGCCGATATCGGTGTTCGACAGCTCGACGGCGCCGGTGGTAATGGCGCCCGTGCCGCCGGAACCTGGATCGGCTTCGATCGGCAGGCCCGAGTTCACGCCGGTCGTGAACATATTGTCGCCGACTTGCTGCAGACCGCCGTTGTTGGCGAACGTCGCCATCCGAATCTGACCCAGGTCGCGCGAGCTGCCGTTGCTGAACACGCCTTGAATGCGGCCCGACTCCGAGATGATGAAGCTCGTGAGCGTACCGGCCGGGAAGCCGTCTTGGGATCCGGCGCTCAACGTATTCTCGTCCTCAGACAGGCCGGTGACCTGTGAGAAGTCGAGTTGAAACTCCAACGGCGAGTTGGCCGGCGAATTGCCGCGGTTGATGGCGACGCGGTCCTGGGTGGCGGAGACGAACTTGCCGTCGCCGTCGGTGGTAATCACGCCGGTGCCGACGACCGTTCCGACGTCGATCAGATTGTCGTTATCAGACGACGTGGCAATCCAGCGAAATTTCGCGCCGCCGGTTTGACTGACGTCCTCAAGCACCGTCGTAATGCGGACGCTGAGCGGCGTACCGAGGCTGTCGTAGACGATGACGTCGGCGGTGGCGCCCGCGCCGTCCGCCGTTTGCACGCTCGCGAAGTCCAATCGCACCGATTCTGAAACGCCTGTCGCGGCGGGCGTCATCGTAAATGCTGAGAGATCGATGCTCAGAGCATTCTCTTCGCCCAGGTTGGAGGTGACCTGCAGGCGACTGTCGGCTGTAACGGATCCACCGTAGGCAATTGTCGTGTTAAAGGTGTCTTCGGGCGCCGTCTTGACGATTCCCATTGCCTCTTCCATGAAAGCTAAGAGCTCGCCCACGGTGGTGGTTGTCGTGATATCGAGGGATCGCGCGCCCAACTGCCGTCCCGCCTTGTCGCCCGAGAACGACAGCTCTCCGATCTGGAACAAGTTTGTATATGTCGCGTCGTTTCGAGATACGACGTCGGTGAGCAGCGTACCAAAAGAAATCTCCGGCCCTTCCAGGTTTACCGTTGGATTGCTGGTAATGGAGCTATCGGGTGTATTGTCGATATACGACCCGTTGGTCGGCGGCGGTGTTAGCTCGTCAACAAGATGAAACGAGTTAGGGCTGTTATTCACATTGCGGTAAATCCGAATGCTGTTGTACTCGGACGTAGCCGGCGCCGGGATGTCGTCAAGGCGAATCCGCGGCGAATTCACCGAGTCGGCGGTGAATGGCCCGAGCCGGGAAGTCGGTCGGCTCTCTTTGCCCGAGAGCGTGTCGTAAAACGTCACATAATAGCTATAGCTGGCGCTGGTCAGGTTCGTGTCGTCCAGCGCCGGCTGCCCGGCGATCGTTGCTTCGTCCATCGCGTCGCTGTAGGTGATCACGCCTGGCCCGGGCGGCAGAGCCGGTCCCGGAGGACCCAGTGTATCGACCAGTCGGTAAACGCCGTCCACGGCGGAGTTATTCCGATAGATGCGCAGGCGGTTGAAGTCCGTATCGGTCGGAAGCGGTATGTCGTTAAGCTCGAGCGTCGCTGCGCCGCCGCCGCCGACGGCGAAGCTGGGCGTGGCAACGGAAGCCGGCCCCTCGTTGCCGTCGGAGTCCACCCAGGTAATGCGATAGCTGTAGCTGCCGCCGGGCAAGAATACAGCGCCCGGGGCGCCGGGAGCCGCAAGCGTCGAATCATCCGGCCGCGTCAACGGGTTTCCGACGGGGTCGGTCAGGGGGCGTTCGCTCGAGCCGTCGCTCAAAATGCCGGATCGAATCACCTCCGGTATCGTGCCAAGTTCATTCTCGTCGGGGATCAGACCGCCTTTCAGGATGACGTTCTCCGTCGCCTGAGCCACCGCCGCGGCGCCCAGCGGAATCTGCAGCGGCGTCAGCCCGGTCGGCTGGATCTCAAAGTTCGCGTCCACGCTGTACCCCAGCACGCGATGGCCGGTGAGCGTGACGATCTCGTTGTTCGAGTTCGTCTTGAACTGGCCGTTGCGCGTGTAAAGCTGCTCGCCCTGCGGCCCTTGCACGATGAAGAACCCGTCGCCCTGGATGGCCAGGTCGAGCGGGTTCGAGCTGATCTCGACCGTCCCCTGCGTGAAGTCGGGCGTGATCTCGGCGACCTTCGTACCGAGGCCGATCTGCCTTGGGTTGGTGCCGCCGCGGCTGTCGGTCGGCGCCGAGCCGATGCTCTGCGTCTGCAGAAACTGCGTGGCGAAGCTGACGCTCGATTCCTTGAAGCCGACGGTGTTGGCGTTGGCCACGTTGTTGCCGACGACATCGATCGACGTCTCGGCGGCCGTCATGCCGGTCAAGGCGGTGCTGAGTGCGGATTGTAGACCCATGGTTTATGTCCTCGCTTGACTCGTAGTGCTGAATTGCTGCGGAGATGGCGCAGACCATCAGGCCCAACGGGCCGGCAGTCAATAGCCAGGGGCGTAAGCCCCTGGGAATACCGTCGATGATGGCTTGTAAGCCCCAAAGGGGCGGCAGTAGGTTCCCTCTTCGCAATTACTGTCGCCCCGTTGGGGCTAGGAATCTCTCACCTTTTCTCGTATCCAGGGGCTTACGCCCCTGGCTATTAACGGTCGCCGCGTTGCGGCTACAGAGCTTCTAGCTGCTAAACCTATTCTCCCGTCGTATCGTCCGTCTCATTGTTGTCTGTCGGGCCGTCGGTAGTGTTATCGTCATTGCCGGTGTTATCACTCGGCGCCGGCGTCGGCGTGGCTACTGGCGGCCGCACCGACGGCGGGCGAATCTCGCCGACGTTGTGCAGGCTGACGGTGAACGTCCGCGTCGACTTCATCAGTTGCGGAGCGCCGTCGAGCACCAGGTTCGACAGGTCGTCCGTCGCCGAGCTATCGAGGAACGTCGATTGTTTCTTCTCGGTAATCGAAGCCACCAGGCGGAAGTCGTCTTCACCCACTTTGCGGCGGAACACCTGCCGCATCGCGTTGGTCTCGGGCAAGTTGCTGAGAAATACCGAACTGCCGTCCTCCGAGAGCTTCAGCTTTCCATCCTTGCCGTCGGCGGTTTGCAGCGGATCGACGCCCAAGAGCGTGCCCGATTTCTCATCGCGCCAGACAACGCGATACTCGTACTCCCCGGCCTCGATGTTGCCGGCCTCGGTCGACTCGCGCGCCTTGGGGTTGAGGTCCATGAACAACTTGGGAACGCCATTGGCGATGCTCACGCGCTCGACGATGCCGCTCACCTTTTGATTGTCGTCGGAGATCGCATCGATCTCGGCGCCAATCAGGTTGGTCGCGCTGGAAATGTTCTGCCCCAGCAGCACCGAGTCGAGCGTCTCGGTGAGCTTCTCGGTCGAAGCGACCGAGCGTATCTGGCCGATCTGCGCGACCAGCTCGTCGTTATCGAGCGGGTTGAGCGGATCCCGGTTTTGCAGCTCGGCGATCATCAGCTTGAGGAACGAATCGATATCGACGTCGTTCAGCCGATCCTTGCCGGCGAAGGCCTGGCTGCTGCCGGAGTTGACGTTGGAAACTTGGGACATGTGGGTTCAGGGGACAGGAGTCAGGGGATAGAAGTCAGGGGTCAGGGATCGCTCTACGTCAGATTCGCACGTCGAGGCCTGCGTCCGATGCAGGGGCGGCGGTGCGAGCGGCGCGCGGCGTGGGCGTCTTGACTTGTGGTTGGGCAGGGTGGTGTTGACGGCGGTGCGAACCCTGTTCTTGGCGATCGCCCGTGTTGTCCGGCAGATTGCCCTGACCGCCGCTTCCTTGCGAGTCCCGGCGAATGTCGACGTCGAACTTTTCGACTCGGATATTTTGCTCGGCGAGTCGATCGCGCAGGGCGGGCAGGTTGTCGAGCAGGGCGGTGCGGGCCGCAGGGGTTTCGGCTTCGAGCTTCGCCGTCATGGCGCCATTCTGCACCGAGAGCTCGATGCGGAGTGAACCCAGTTCCGGCGGCGCCAGCCGGACCTGGACGCGGCCGTCGCGCTGCTGGGCGGCCCGCAGGGCGCCTTCGACGCGCTGCAGGAACCGCGGGCGGTCGATCGTCGGCCCCCCTTCCGCCGAGGAAGCATTGTCGCCGCGCCGCATCGAAGCGGCGGCCAACCGGTCGAGCGTCGCCGCGGTTCGCTGCTGGGACGGCGCCGCGGCGACGGCCTCGGTGGCCGAAGCATTGCTTGAGGTCGCTTCGACCGCGCCGGTTGCAGTCTGCTCGATCGCCGCCATGTGCCGTTCGATCGCCGCTGTTAATTCGGCGGTTTGCTCGATCGGCGGCAGCTTCAGTTGAGCGACGCTTTCGCTTCTGGAACTTTTCGACTCGCCTTCTTTGGAATCCGTTTGGCTGCCCGCTTCCAATTCGGTGATTTCCGGCTTCTCCGCATCTGCTTTGGGGGCGATGTGGCCAGTGTTCTCAACCGCAGCGCCGTCGGCCAGGGCGGGCTTGGTCTTCACCTGGACCTCGGTTACGTCGGGTTCCCCTGCCTTGGCAGCCTTGGCCTTTGACTGGCGCTTCCCGGCTTTCGGGTCGCCCTCGGCCTCTTCCTCTGCCTTGGCCCGTATCTGCGCGGCTAGCTCCGTCTGATCAGCTCCGTCGGCGTTCGCATCGGCGTCGGATGGCGTCTTCGCAACTTCTTGCTCCTTGCCTTCCGCGCCTTCTCCGGCAGGGCCTGCCGCCTGGCTTTCGCCTAAAGTCTCTGTTGCAGCGGCTTGCTGTTGGGCGGCAGCAGCCGCTTGAGCTTCTCCCGCGGCGACGACGGTGCTCGCGAGCTCCGAAATCTCGACTTCGTCGTCGGGCGATTCTTCATCGCTCTCGCCCGTTTGCTCGGTTTCCTCCGCCGGCGCCTTATCGCTTACTTCCGCAGTTTCCTCGGCCCGCTCGTCGGCGGCGTCCTCGGAATCGGCGGGCGCATCGGCGGTCGATTCGAGCTCGTCCTCCTCGTTCGCCGGCGCCGCCGCTTCGCGGGGCTTCTCGGCCGTGTACGCCTTCTCCAGCGCCGGCGCGAAGGAGTTTCCACCCGGCTTGGGCGCGGGCGGCTCCACGGCGCGCGGCGGCGTGGCAATCTGCATCAGCGTTTCAATCGCGGATACCGGCATGGCGCTCTCCCTGCGCTTCGTGTGCAGTTACTAGAATCGAACTTAAAACCTGACTGCTGAAACTGGACGCTAGCGCGTTCCGGCTGATTTAATCAGCCGCGGGGCGCTAGCCCCCGGTTGTGAAACTCCTACTAATCCTGAGACTTAAGCTGCTCCAGCTCTTGCAGCTTGGCGTCAATAAACGGTTTGACCGGCTCCCCGGCGAGCATTTTCCGCTGAATGCGGTACAGCATCTCCAGGTCGGTGTCGGTGGTGAACGTCTTGAGAATCGCTTCGCGGCTCTTCGGCTTCATGCTTCCCAGCAGCATGATCACGTCGTCGACGCTGTTGTCCTGGATGTAGCTGATGAGAATCGGCTTGGCCTGCTTGGGCGTGAGCAGCTCAAGCTGCTCGCGAACATCCTGCACGGCCTCGCGGAGCACGAGCTTGCCCTGCTCGTCGAGATAGTTCTTCACGTCGTCCTTCAGACGGGCGTAGTTGTCGATGGCGGCGTTGAGCTGCTTGAGCTGATAGTCGAAGTTGACCAGCGAAACCGCGAGCTGTTTCTGCTTGGCGTCGAAATTTAGCAGCGTCGTCTGGGCGGCGCGCTGCTGCTGCTGGTACGACGGCTCTTCCTCGGGGACTTCCGGACCTTTGTCGTGGCTGGCTTCCTTGATTTCTTGCAGATCGACGTCCTGCAGTAGCGCCACGACCTTGAACAGCTTCTCGTTGTCGAGGTAACCGCTCTTGCGCAGATAGCCGTAGCCCAGCGCCGTCGAAATGACCGTGGCGACGCACGCGTAACCCACCAGCGACAGGAGTATTCCGAGCAGCCGGCTCATACTTCAGGCGCCTCCCATCGCGTTGTGGCGATTTCATCGAGCACTTTCGTCGCCGCCCGGTCGGCGGCCTCGCGATGCTGGCGGCGCTGCCGCTCTTCAAGCTTGTCGAGCACGCGGACCTCGCGGTCGGCCTCGACCAGCGCCAGCCGGCGGCGCTGGACTTCCTCAGCCACTTTGACCGCCTGCTCGGCAAGCGTTTGGCTTTGCGCCTCCAGCGTGAGCCGATAGCGCTGCGCGGCGAGAAGCTGGTTGACGTCGAGCGCGCCCGAGTGCATCAAGCGGCGTTGCGCGTCGGCAAGCGCCGTCATTTCTGCGGCGACTTGCGCCCGTTGCTCCGACAGGATCCGCTCCGCCTCGAACGCCGCGGCCAGCCGGCCGCGCTGCTCGTCGCGGTGCATCTCGCGGAGCCGGCGGAGCGTCTGAAGTCGGAAGCGGAATCGGGCCATATTCGTTAGCCGCAAAAAGGCACAAAAGGCGCAAAAAGGGTTACGGCGACCTTCCTTTTTCTTCTTTGCGCCTTTTGTGCCTTTTTGCGGCTGCCTTCTCCTCTAGTCTGTATCACTTATTCTTGATGATCGTTGGACGTTTCGCCGGCGCCGATTGCGACGGCGGCGTCAGAGGCGGAGTGACCACCGGCGCGACGGTGTTCAAGCGCGACTGGCACTTGTTCGCCAGGGCGATCAGGTCTTTGCGCACCTGGTCGATCTCGGCGCGTTCATCGGTTTGCTGACGCAGGAGCCGGTTGATTTCGTCGCGCATCTCGACGGCCGCGTCGAGCGTGCGGTTGGCGCCTTTGCGGTAGGCGCCGATGTTGATCAGGTCCTCATTCTCCGCGTAGGCGGCAAGCAGCTCGCGGATGATTTGCCGCGCCTTCTTCTCTTCTGGCCCGGACAGCTCGCTGGCGAGCCGGCTGATGCTCCGCAGCACGTCGATGGCCGGGTAGTGGCCGCGCTCGGCAATTCGCCGCGACAGCCAGACGTGACCGTCGAGCAAGCCGCGAACGCAATCGGCGATCGGCTCGTTTTCATCGTCGCCTTCGACGAGTACCGAGTAGAACGCGGTGATGCTGCCGCGGGCGGTGCGGCCGGCCCGCTCGACCAGCCGCGGAAGCAGTGCGAACGCCGAGGGAGGAAAGCCGCGCGTCGTCGGCGGTTCGCCCGCAGCCAGGCCGATCTCGCGCTGCGCCAGCGCGAAGCGAGTCAGCGAGTCCATCACCAGCAGCACGTTCTTTCCAGCATCGCGGAAGAACTCCGCAACCGCCGTCGCCGCGTAGGCTGCCTGCACTCGCATGAGCGCGGGCTCATTGCTGGTAGCAACCACCACCACGC
>DASVCM010000669.1:0-5576 GCA_036381635.1 Lacipirellula sp. | reverse complement strand
CCTCGACCTCGCCGACCTCGACGTTCCGCACGAACATATTTTCAAGATACCCGCCGCGGCGCGTGTTCGATTTCAGACGGATGCCGCGCTCAAGATTCGGACTGCTCATATAGCAGTCCTCGACAAAGACGTTGCGAATGCCGCCGCTCATCTCGCTGCCGAGCGTGACGCCGCCGTGGCCGTCTTTCATTGTGCAATTCCGGACGACGATATTCTCACTCGGCACAGAAAGACGGCGACCGTCGGCGTTCCTGCCCGATTTGATCGCGATGCAGTCATCGCCCGTGTCGAAGGTGCAGCCCTCGATGAGCACGTCGCGGCACGACTCGGGGTTGCAGCCGTCGTTGTTGGGGCCGTGGCTGTTTACCGTAACGCCGCGGACAGTCACATTGGTCGAGAGGCAGGGGTGGATCACCCACATCGGAGCGCCGATGATGGTTATCCCCTCAACGAGCACATTCTCGCAGCGATAGAACTGAATGAAGTTCGGGCGCAAATGGCGCCCTTCGCCCAAAGTGCGCTCTTCCGGCGGGACGCTCTCGTCGGCCATTTTGCCAAGCGCTGCGATATCGTCGCTGGCGGTCGTCTTCCAAGGCCACCAATGCTCGTCGTCGGCCTGGCCGTCGAGCGTCCCTTCGCCGGTGACGGCGACGTTCTCCTGGTCGAAGGCGTAGAGCAGCGGTGAGTAGTTAATCACTTCCGTTCCTTCGAACCGCGTGAAGACCGGCGGCAAGTAATCCGCCGGCTCAGGGCTGAAGAGGATCGTAGCGCCGCGCTGCAGATGGAGGCAGACGTTGCTCTTCAAATGTAACGGGCCGTTAACCAGCCAGCGACCCTCGGCGACCACCACCCGGCCGCCGCCCGACGCGGCGCACTTGGCGATCGCCTGATCGAACGCGGCCTTGCAATCCGCTTGTCCGTCGCTATTGGCGCCAAAATCGGCGACATGGAAGTCGCGATCCGGAAAACGGGGTGGCTGGACCCGCGCGAGAATTGCCGGCAAAGCCGCCCACGGGTCGGCCGCCTCATGGTCGTCAGCATTCGCGCCGCGCCACGGGCAGGCGAGGGCCAACAGAGCCAGAAGCGCGCTCCATCCGCGCGCCGCCCGCCAGGAGCCATCGCCAACAAACGCCCCAGCCAATCGGTGAGCCTGTCGGCCGATGCTCTTCATCTTCATGCCCAAGTGGCTGCGAAACTCCAAGGAAAAGGAGCGCCGGCAGAATAAAAGAGTCGGCGCCGCCGCCATGAGATACCGGCCATCTTGTCCCGCCACACGTTTGCAGGAAAGGGGACCTTCTTGCAATAATAAGGAGAATTATCGCAGTTGGTGTTCTCTTCCTTTTCTCCACGGCGAATCGACCATGAAGCGCGTTGCAGAGATCGCACTCGCTTTTCCGCGCGGCGCCCACCAGGAAGTATTTATCCAGGGTGTGCTGAAGTACGCGCAGGAGAACCAGTGCAATTGGTCTTACATCACAGCCCCCGAGTCGCTGTCGCTGTCGGTGCTCGATTTGGTCGGGTGGCCGGGAAATGGCATTCTCGCGGCGTTGAACACGCCGGAGGAAGCTGCGTGTGCGGCGTCGTTGTCGGCGCCGGTGGTGAACATCTCCAGCGCACTCCCCTTATCGCCGGTGCCCCGATCGATCGTCGATAACCGGGCGATCGGCGAACTGGCGGCCGACCACCTCTCGTCGAAGGGTTTTAAACAGTACGCCTTCTATGGTCTAAGCGGCGTTGAATACTCCAAGGCCCGCTTCGAGGGCTTCAGCGCGCGGCTCGCCTCGGCGGGATTCGACTGCATCCCCTTCCTCTCGAAACCGACATTCGGTTTGGGCGGCAACCGCTGGCACAAACAGCATCGCGCCCTGGCGACGTGGCTCCGCAGCTTGCCGACGCCGTGCGGTCTGTTCGCCGTCTCGGATTACCGCGCCAGGCAGGTGCTCGACGCTTGCCGCCAAGCGGAGCTGGACGTGCCGACGCAAATCGCCGTGGTCGGCGTCGACAACGAGCAAGTCATCTGCGAGCACGCCTACCCTACCCTGACCAGCGTCGCACGAAACGACCAGCTCGAAGGCTACCGCGCCGCGAGCATGCTCCATCGCATGATGACGGGCAAGCGGATTCCCACGCCGCAGTTGCCGATCCCTCCGCTGCAGGTGGTTGAGCGCGAATCGACCGCGACCTTCGCCGTCTCCGACCCGCGGCTTCGCGAGGCGCTCGACTTTCTGCACCAGCGACTGGGCGACCCGATTACCATCGACCAGGTCACGCGCCACGCGGGAGTTTCGCGGCGGTGGCTGGAGTACGCGTTTCGCGACATCATCGGCGAGACGCCCTACCAGTACTTGCGACGGCAGCGCCTGGACCTGGCGAAGCGCAAGCTGGCGGACGAGCCGACGGCAAAGGTTTACAAGATCGCCAAGGATGCCGGCTTTTCTTCGGCAAAGCAGCTTTCGATCGCCTTCCAGCAGAGCTTTGGGTCCAGCCCGCGAGAGTACCGACGTTCGATCAGCTCGGGAAGCTGAATGGCGGACAAGGTTGTGACCGTCATCCTGAGCGGAGCGAAGGAGCTGGCGCAGCGCTAGATTCTTCGCTCCGCTCAGAATGACTCCAGATCCGCGTCGCGTAAACGCGACGGGCCTCTAGCTCATTCGCAGCGCGTTGAGATGCCTGACGAAATGCTCGCGAAGAATATCGCAGTACTCAAACGTGCGATCCCGCAATAAGGCGACTAACGCGGGGCCAAGTTTCGCGTCGGTAATCACCGATCCGAACGTGCAGTGCAGAATCTGTCGACCTGCTTGAGTAAACCCGTGGTCTTCGGGGACGCCGTCCCAGCGCTCCAGGTAAAGTTGCTCCAGATCAGCTGGATCGTCAATGTCATCCGGGGCTGGAACCGTCCGCAGCGTCGCCGACACGTGATAGGTCGCCTTGTCGCGATCGAAGTGGCGACGCGAGAAGTCAATGATTTCGCGGAAGAAGGCGGGATCGTATTGGGCGGCTACGCGCAGCGCTTCCAGGTAACTGGTGCCGGCCGTCTTTACATGGAACTGTCCCTTGGTCACGCGGGCGAGAATCGGATACATCGATAGCTTGTCCGAGCCGCTGTGGAGCGACAGCTTATACGGCCCCAGCCGTTCCGCGATTTCCGCGTGAATCCGTAGCGACTTTTCCAGCTCCTTGAGGTCGCCTTTAAAGTCGACGCCTTTCTCGAAATCGCCAACCAGTCGCGGCGCCAGGCTAACCAGCGTGATGCCGACCTCGCGAAGCTGCTCGACAAAAATGTAGTGCTCTGCGGGAGTCGTAGGTTCGGCCGTCTCATCGATGCTCAGCTCGATCTCAAACGGCTGCTTGAGTCGCGCTCCCTCGTCACGCACCGCCTGCCCGAGAAAGATGGCCCGCCGCATGGCTCTGGCGTATTTGACGGCCGCTCGCTTGAGCGTCAGCTCGTCGAACTCGATGACAACGTCCGAAAGCCGAATCGCCTTGCCGCGATACTGCTCGACCCAGGGGGCGACGGCTTTCACTTCGGCGAACTTCGCGTCAATCACGTCTGCGTCATACGTATCGGCAGCCTGGTCGACTTCGTCCGAAGGGTCGAGTGTGAACAGCACGAATCCGGCTTCCATCGCCCGGCGAACGTCCTCAGGCGTCTTCAAGTGGTCGGCGTCCGCGGACCATTTGTCCGTGAATTCGGCGTCTTCGAGCGAAACCACGGCGGCTTGCATGACATCGTGCGGGCCGCGCCGGGTGCGTAGCATCTCCCGAATCGATTGCTGGGCAAAGACGCCGCGGATCGGTCCCCCGGCGTCGCGCAGCGCCGCCAGATGCCCAGGCGTGGCAAGGCCCAGGCGGTCTCCAAATCCGAAACTCGGCGCCAGTCCTAGCGGAGAAGGCTTCAGACGAGCCTTAGCTCCGCCGGCGCTCACGAAAGTTCCTTGCGGCGTCATAGTACGATTCAGCAGTTCTCTTCAGTGTTTAGTTAATGCGCGCGTTTGCGCGCGGCCGGCAGGGAAGCCAATAGCGCCGCAAGGAGCAGCCCCGCGACCCCTGGCTCCGGCACTGTCGCAATCGTAGCAGTAGCCGCCGCTGCGCTAAACTGCTCCTGCCAGATCCCCAGATCGGCGGCGCCCACAGTGCCGCTATTGTTGGCGTCGCCGCCGGTTTGGCCGGCACTCATTCCAAGGTTGCGCTGCCAGGTCAGGAAATCGGCGCCGTCGACGTCTCCGTCGCCGTCGAAGTCGGCGTTGTCAACAGCGATCGTCTCCGAGCCCGAGCCAATGAGCACGACATCGGAACCCGTGCCCGGCCCCGTGATGGCGTCGACGACGCTGTTATCCGCATCTGTCCAGGTGATGTTACCGGTGTAGGTAATCGTCCAGTCGTAGCGGGTACTGCCGAAGACTGCCGAAACCGTGTCGCCTTCTTCGTAAGTGTCCGAAGCGTCGACATTCGAAAAGACGTTTCCGAGATCTCCGGAACCGGTAATGATTCCGGCAAATACGTCTCCGAAGTTGACGTCAAACAGCCCAAGATTCTGCGGGACGCCGCCCGTAAGCGACGGCGCGGCGTCGAGCTTCAGGTCGAGCCGGGCGGAATGGACGCCGGCCATGTCATCGTCCAGGCCGTTGTTGATGACCAGATTCCGCTGCAATTGAATCGGCTGGACGCCGCCGTTCTCGAAGTGGAGCTCGACGATGCCGACGCCCGTCGTCATGCCGTCGCCATTGCCTCCATGCGAGGAAACTTCGAAGTCGAATGTCCGCACGCGGCCGCCCGTCGCGGGGTTTCGCATGATGAACTTGCCGACGCCGCCGGTTCCTGCTGACCCGCCGGCCGACAGACGTATGCCGACGTCGCCTTCCAGGGCGACCTCCAGAATCCCGCCGTGGTAGTCGTAAGTACCGTTGCCCCAGCCGGAGGTTTCGCGGTTGCCCAAATCCAGATTCTCCAGCGGCAGCCGCAAGCTTCCGCCCTCCTGAATGACCATGCCCAGGTTCTGAGCTTCCGCCGTGCTGCCGGACCGGCCGATTATCGTTGTGCTTTCGATCGCCAGGTCGCCGCTCAGGATCCTCAGCACATTGGCGTTGGTCGTATTGCGCGAGATATAGAGGCGGTAGATGGTTTGTGGGCCGTAGTCCCGCATCACGCTCGGCGAGGTGGTGAGAACGGAGCCAGTCGGATAGGCCAGATCGTCCGCGGCGTCGAAGAACGGATCGTTTGCAGGGTCATAGACGACTTCCGCGCCCATGGTTTGAGGAGCGCCGCCGACGCCATTGATCTGGGCGTCGGTAGCGAACACGGGCTGACCCTGGCTGGGCGGCAGGAACGGCCCGCCGGGGTCGGTCTGCCGGCTCCAATTGGCAGGATCGAACCACCACATACTGCTGCCGCCGCCGTCCCAACTGATGGCGGCTTGCGCCGTAGCGCTCGTAGCGAGCAGAACCACGGCGGCTTGCGCAACTGCCGCGAACGCGTTAAATCTGCGCTTTGCTAGATGGCGACAAGGGTGCGATAAGCATTTCATGGCTGTCTGCTCCATGATGTGGCGTCACTTCGTCAGTGGATCGAGGTTT
>DASVCM010000668.1:0-2860 GCA_036381635.1 Lacipirellula sp. | reverse complement strand
GTATGATCCTGTGGGGAGGGCTGAGAAAGACGCCAAAGCCGGTACAGGCTTCAACCACCCCTCCCGAACCCTCCCCATCAAGGAAGGGGACCGGAGGATGGCGTCTGTGCGGCTTGAGGCTTTCGACCGGGCCTCGCAGGTACAGGTTGCACTGTCTATGCGGCCTGCCGCACCTCGCAAGCCGCGGAGGTTGAGCCCGCAAAATCGCGGACGGATTCTCGCCGCCCAATTATAATGCAGGTCTCGCCCGCGCCCCCTGCCGGTTGGCTGGGCGTTCACCTGGCGATTCACACCTCGGAACAGCATTAGGCTCGGCTCACGATGCTCAAGCGTCTCTTTGCGGCGGCGGCTCTCGTTCTGCTCATCCACTGCGGCGCCGCCGGTCAGACGACGATGCGCTTCGCGACCAATGTCGGCAGCTTCGACATGGTCCTGAACCCCAACAACGATCCCGCCCTGCAACCAATCGTCGACAACATCGTCGCCTACATCGGCCTGGGGCGGTACCACTTCAGCGCGGTGAACCGGGCCGCCGACGGCAGCACGCCTTCTGCCGACGACGATTTCGTCCTGCAGATGGGCGGCTTTATGGGCTTCCCGCCGGTACCCGATCTGTGGGCCTCGCTCCACAAGCCGATCGAGAAGCTCAGCGACGGCGTGGTCGTCGACTCCAACGGCGACGGCCAGGTCGACTTCGACGCCATCTCAAACACGCGCGGCACGGTGTCGATGGCCCTGCAGGCCGGCAACCCCAACAGCGGCACGAGCAGCTTCTTCATCAACCTCGGCGACAACGCGTTTCTCGATGCGGACGGCTTCGTCCCCTTCGCCCGCATCGAAGACATGGCGACCGTCGATCGGATCATGCGGCTCACGCAGACCGACCTCAGCCAGGAAGCGGGCCAGTCGGGGAGCCTCGCCTATGTCGACGTGCCGGTGACCGACGACGGCCTGATGGTCGTCGTGAATGATGTCGATGTGGTCAGTGCGGCGCCGGACTTCTCCTTCGTGGGGCCTATTGCCAGCGCGTTGCAGCTCGCTCAGCGCAACTCAACGGCCGCGGCGAGCATCACCGCTCCGCCGGCGGAGGAATCGCTGAGCTCGCTTCTGGCCGACGAATCGCCCCTGCGGAGCGAGGCGTTGGCCGCCGACTCGGCCGCGCTCCACGCCGCGGCGATCCCCGAGCCCTCGACGATTGCCCTGGGGGCGCTGGGCATCTTCGCGTCGCTCCTGGCCGGCCGCCGCCGCCGTGCCGCTCGCTAAACTTTCGCGCCGACTCCACCGCCCATCAAGCATTTAGCCCCCGGTCAATGACCGAGGGCTAAATGGTGGTCGCCAGTTCGTCGCCGTCAGCCGACTATGGCGTCGGAATTGGTCCCGGGTCGTCTGTGAAGTCCGTCTGGAGCGGCTGGAATTCGATGTCGCCGTTGTTGCGGGCGTCGACGTCGGCCAGGTCAAGCACCCGGAAGTCGCCGCCCGTTTCATCGAGCAGGTACTCGTTCGCGTTGCCGCTGACAGCCGTGTTGTTGTTCAAGTTCAGGCGGATGGTGGACGTCGGGTTGATCGACTCCATGGCAAACGCACGGCCGGCGCCGCCGTTGGACATGACATTGTCAGTGACGGTCGCGTTGAGAGTGCCGGCGCCATTGGTCGTGAAGTTGGCGGTGTTGCCCGTCGTATTGGCGACGAGCGTATTGCCGTCGACCAACAGGTTGACCGTCTTGTTAAGTCCGCCGCTGGTGTTGAATGATAGGGCTTCTTGATTGAGCGTCGTATTGGTGACGTTGTTGTTGGTGATGGTTACATTCGCCGTGCCCGTGCCGCCGATGTCCATGCTGATGCCATCTTGAGCGATGGTGTCGATCGTATTGTTATTAAGCGTGATCCGCGACGTGGCGGTGGCGCTGCGGCTGTAAGCGATGCCGTCAAGTCCGCCGCTGATATCAAAGTTCGTAATGCTAACCGTCGACGTGGTCGCGTTGTTGTGCATTACCGTAATGTTATTGAAGCCAGCCGCCGTGTTGCTGACGACCATCTGATTGAGGCTGACGTTCGCCGCGTTGGTAATCTGAATCGCCGCTCCGCTGCTGGCATTGATTGTGCCGCCCGCTCCTGCCGCCACGCCCGCGCCGACGCTGACCTGTCCGCCGGTCACGTCCTCGATAATGATCGCGTTGGCGGCGCCGTCGGAAGACACGCTTTCGAAGTTGATGCCCGAGCCGCCGGCGGCAATGGTGTCAAGTTGTAGAGCTGTGCCAGTCGTAGTTTCGATGTTGTTGTCGTTGCCGGTGACGGTGACCGTGGAGCCGGCCGTCGTCGACGTCGCGACGAACCCTCGGCCGCTCGTCGTCGTGATGTCAATATTGTTGAATTGGACGCTGCCGCCGGTATTGTCCAGGATATTCACGGCGTCGTTAGTCGTCGTGGTAAGCGTCACCTGGTCGTCAAATAGTATCGTGCCGCCGGAGTTGTCCTCGACCAGGATGCCCTCGCCGGTGCTCGTTACCGTGCTGGCGATCGTGATGCTGCCGCCTGTGTTGTTGCTGATGTTAATCGGCCGGCCCGAGGCGGCGTCCGTTGTGATCGAGCCTTCGTAGGTGAATGTCGCATCGCTACCCTGGATAACCAGTGCGTCGCCGGTTGTGTTGGAGATGATGTTCGCCGTGTCGGTGAAGCTGAACGTGCCGCTCGATCCATTGGTGACGTCGATGCCCGCGTCCTCGCCCGGGTCGTTCACCAGCAGCACCGCGTCGTTGAACGTGTAGGCGCCGTCGGCGTTGTTGAACTGCAGGCCGTCGCCATTGGTGGCGCTGATCACGCCGGCGTTGGCCGTCAGCTCCGTGAACGTCATCGTGCCGTC
>DASVCM010000667.1:0-2303 GCA_036381635.1 Lacipirellula sp. | reverse complement strand
TTGCGCGCGGCCAGTCCCGCCAGCGACATTGAGCTCGGCGAAGGCGCCGTCGATTCGCGCAGCTTGCCCCGCACCGCCAGTAGCACGCCAATGAGCACCAGCGCGCCGCCCCCGAAGAAGGCGCCGGCTTGGGCCTCGCCTTCCGAGCGCAAGGCGATCAGCCCCAGGCCAATCGCCGCGAGGATGCAGGTGACGGGCAGAACCCCCCGAGTGACGAGAGTGACGCGGCGAGTTTGCACGGCCGGCTGTGCATCACCCGCCAGAAGCTGTCTTGCCGGCAATTTCGCAAATTTGCGAAGCGACCACGCCATCGTCAGCAGCGCGATGATCAGCCCCGTCGCAAAGCCGACGAGCAGGCTGCCGGCCGTGATATGCAGCCCGATAAAGGGAGTTACCGTCGCCTCGACCCACCACGTGTTCAGGCCATACACCATCAGTCGCGCATAGGCGACGCCGACAGCGACGCCAACGAACGAGCCGATGGCGGCTACAATCGCCGCCTCGCCCAGGAGCAGCCGCCTAAGCTGCGTGGCCGCGGCGCCGACGGCCAACAACAGTCCGACTTCCCGAGCCCGCTGTTCAATCCCCAGCCGGAAGAGCAGGGCAGTCAGCATCACCGCCGAAGCCATCAGAAAAAAGCTGAAGCCCAGGAACAACGCATCGAACGGCGTGGTCCCCGACGCCGCGACAAGTGCGTTTTGCTTCGCCGGGAGGAGCGTCATTCCTAGCGATACAGGATCGAGATGTTCGCGCAGCGAGTTGGCCACGGACGCTTCCGTTCGCCCGCCGCCGATCGGCAGCCGCAGCACGCTGTCGGTTCCCCAGCGGGTCGACCAGAGCCGCGATGCGAGTGTATGAGAGACGAACGCTTTGGGCGTCGTGCGGTATTGGTCCCAAAACTCCTCGTCCTGGTTGCGAACTTCTTCCACCAGCTCAAACGGCAGATCCCAATCGTCGATCGACGCCTGATCGGTTACGCCCGGCAGATCCGGCGCGAACGCCGGATCTGCGGCGGCCGTCGGCGTTCCGTCGGCCTTCGCCAGAGGAACGATCGCACGCACGGTTAGCTCGAGCGGCTCATGCTCGATCAACTGCCCATGTGTCGTTTCCGGTTCGTACCAGGAGAGGGAAACTGTATCTCCGACGGTTACGCCCAGATCCTTCGCGGCCCAATCATTGAGGGCGACCTCCGTCTCGCGGAGCGAAATCGGCTGGCCGGCTTCGTCGAGAACCGGTCCTAGCTCCACCGTCGAATCAACGCCGGCGACGGTAGAGTATGGAATCGAACGATCACCCGCGGCGATGCGATTGGCCAGATAGGTGACGACCGGCTGCAGCCCCTCGTCGCCATAGAGTTCATCGACAACCTGCACAACGTGTGGCGGCAGCACCAGCCGATCGGCTGAGATTCGCAAGTAATCGAGCCCGTCGTCTCGACCTACAGTGATTCGTTCGACCTTCAGCCCATAATCTTCCAGCCGCGGCTGCAGCCCGTGTGAGCGGATTTCACGAGAGGCGATGCCCTCTAGCGGGCCTTCATGTGCCGACTTCCCGGCGAGGACGACAGCATTGGCGCGCCCCTCGAGTTCCAATAGGTCCTGCATCGTCTCCAGCGGAACAAACGCATTCCGCGGCGCCTGCTGGCTTGGCCGAAGAGAGAACCTCGCAAAACTCGATTCATCATCCTCATCAAGAATGGCCGCCACCTCGAGCCGCCGGGTGGCCGCGGTCTCCTCCTTCTCGCCGAGCGTGCTGTCCGCGGGGATGCTGCTCGCTATCGGCAGCCGGATAAGGATCGCATCGCCGATTTCGACGCCGAGTTCGTCTGCAATGTTCTGCGTCAGCGCGACACGGTTGCCGCGCTCCACCGGCGCGGCGCCGCGCTTTAAGGCAAGTAACCAAAACTCCGGTGGAGCGCCGACTACTTGCAATTGTGCCGCTCGGCGGACCTCGCCCTGATCGTCGCGGAACAGGGCCGACCCCTGCGTCAGAATCAGCGGCGCCCCTTTGGCGCCTCGAGCGCGAAGCGTCGGCGCTTTAAGCCACTCCTGGGCCATCGCCTCGCGAAACGGCGTTTCCGCCGTCAGCACCGCATCGATGCGACCGAGGCCTTGCAGCGCCAATTCGCGGAGGCTGCCGCGCATTGAGTCGCCGACAAGCAGCGCGCCCGTGATCACGGCGGTCGCCGCCGCCACGCCGGCGGCTACGGCCAGATGGAGCCGCCGATAATGCCGGAGGCTCGCCGTGATGTACTGCCAAGAAGACATATTCTAGATGCGGCCGAGTAATCCCTCCCCTAGCCC
>DASVCM010000666.1:0-6923 GCA_036381635.1 Lacipirellula sp. | reverse complement strand
TCCAGCGCGTCGAGCAGGTCGTCGATGCACTTGTTGGCCGCGTCGTCGCCGCCGCCGCTCTCCAGCGCCAGCTTGGCCTGGCCGCGGATGATCGGCGTGTCGTCGCCGGGGAACTCGTACTTGGTCAGCAGTTCGCGGAGTTCCATCTCGACCAGTTCGAGCAGCTCGGGGTCGTCGACGGTGTCGATCTTGTTCAGGAAGACGACCAGGGCGGGGACGCCGACCTGGCGGGCCAGCAGGATGTGCTCGCGGGTCTGGGGCATCGGGCCGTCGGCCGCCGAGACCACCAGGATCGCCCCGTCCATCTGCGCGGCGCCGGTGATCATGTTCTTGATGTAGTCGGCGTGGCCGGGGCAGTCGATGTGGGCGTAGTGCCGCTTCTCGCTCTCGTACTCGACGTGCGAGACCGCGATGGTGACCGTCTTGTTGGCGTCACGCACGGTGCCGCCCTTGGTGATCTCGGCGTAGCTCTTGGCCTCGCCGCGCCCCTTCGCCGCCGCACGCGCCACCAGGGCCGCCGTCAGCGTCGACTTGCCGTGGTCGATGTGCCCGATCGTGCCGACGTTCACGTGCGGCTTGGTCCGTGTGAAAGTGTCCTTTGCCATGTTTCTCCCTTTGAAGTAGCTGTTAGCTATTAGCTGTTAGCTATTAGCTTGAAGAAATCTATGATGTCCTTCTGGATCAAATGGTCGGCGTCTTCGGCCGGTAATCTTTTTGTTGTTGTTTCTGGCTTTAAGCTAATAGCAAAGTGCTAATAGCTCTCTCAAAAGCTGCTGATGAGACTTGAACTCATGACCTCGTCCTTACCAAGGACGCGCTCTACCGACTGAGCTACAGCAGCGGGTGAAGCTGTTGGCTAGTAGCTGTCAGCTATTAGCCAGAGGCGCTTCGCTCCTCATCCTGCCGCCGACTCTCCCCTTCTGATTTTCTTTTTATCTTTCTGGCTAACAGCTAATAGCTAAGAGCTAACAGCTATTCCCAAAGCGGGTGAAGGGAATCGAACCCTCGTCATCAGCTTGGAAGGCTGTTGCTCTACCATTGAGCTACACCCGCAAGGCAAATGACGAATGCTTAAATGACGAATGACGAATGAATTCGCTCTTCGCCAGAATCACCCTTACTGCAAACCCAATTCGTCATTCGTCATTCGGAAATTCGTCATTAACTCTCAGTGGGGAGTGCAGGATTCGAACCTGCGAAGGCAGAGCCATCAGATTTACAGTCTGACCCGTTTGACCGCTTCGGTAACTCCCCGACAGTGCGTTGGAGCCCAAGTTGCCGAAGCGACGAGAGACGCTCGCCCAGCCGCGTCCGCCCAAATGCCGCCGGGCCAAACCCTTGACGGCAGTTGTGGCCGCCGCCGTGCCAGCCCTCGCCCTCTAACCGCTTATCTCCAGCGCCGCTCTAGCCGCACGAAGCGCCGACCCCTGCCTGGGCCGCGCGGAAGACAAGGCGTCCGGCGGCGGCGGTTCGCTCGAAGCAGAGCTAGCGGAGGGACTTGAACCCACAACCTGCTGATTACAAATCAGCTGCTCTGCCAATTGAGCTACGCTAGCCGGGGACAACCAATCACCGCCTGCGGTCAGTCCGCAGCAGCTTGGAGGGGGCGAGCTTGTGCGAATCAACTAATATACCGAAGCCCCGGGGGGTGACAAGGCGGCCCGATCCGAAAATCAAGCGGGAAAACCGCCCGCTTCGCAGGCACGCCGCTAGCATTCCCAGCCCCTTCCGCAGGCCATTTTCCGGAGGCACGCGTTGCCGTCCCGCACCCCAACTTCCAGCCAGATTCTACGGAATCCGTGAACGAAAAGTCCGCCGAAACTTCCAAACGGCCGGCTCGATCCGTGCGAGCCCGAGCGTGCCAAGCTCCAATCGCTGCGCACAAGCGGCGGACTTTCGCACGATCATCCGTGACCCTCGGGCGGCGGCGAAGACTCGCGTACCGCCCGTTTTCCTCCCGCTCGCGGAAACCCGGCCCTGGATCGATTACACTGGATGGCGTCTGGCAGTTTTCCTACTCCCGGCCGAGCCGGAAGCTCTTCCATGTTCGTCCGCATCATTCGTTTTCTGCGGCCGACCTTTTTCGCGATGATCGCGTTCGCCTTGATTGTAGGCGCTGGCGGCGTAATCCAAGTTGCAAGGGATTCAAATGGTCCTCATCGGGCGCGAAGCGACGCCTTAGCCGGCCTCCAGAATATGAACTTGTCAGGAATCGTCCTGCCTGGCCCCGCCTTGTCGCCCGATGAAGTCGTCCGCCTACAGTTGGCCGGCCTCGGAAACCCTCGGAGCGACGGCATCGGCGTCCTGCAATGCTTCGTCCTGGCCTCTCCCGGCAACCGGGCCGCCACGGGGCCGCTCGACCGCTTCGGCAAGATGGTCCGCCGGGGGCCGTTTCAGTGCCTGGCGAACCAGCGGGCATGCCTGGTCGGCCGACCGCACATCGTCGAGCATACGGCTCGCGTCATCGTAACAATTGTGGATCAGCAGGCCCAGATTCACGCCTTCACATTTGTCCTCGCGCGCCAGGCAAGCCCGCCGTTTGCCGATTGCTGGATGACCGAGGCCGTTTGGCCGTCGTTTCCAGCGGACGAACCGAAGGCGACTCCGGCTGCCTAGCACAGTTTGTCCCGATTGGCGTACATCCACGTGCCGCGTGCCGCCCGTATCTCTTCTGCAGGAACATATGAGCCTTGCCCCGCACGAGCCGGAGGGACGATTGACCGCTTTTGGCGGGGACTCGACGAGCGTGGCCCGCCGCGGCGGGCGGCCGGCGGCGTTTGGATGCGGGAGCAATCGGTTGGAAAAGCTTGTTACCGCGGATCAATCGCCCCTGGCGGACGATACGGAGCTGCTCGCGGCCATACGACGCGGCGACCGGCCGGCATTTCGCGCGCTCTATGACCGTTACGCTGCCGAGCTGCTGGCGTTGTGTCAGCGGATCCTTCACCAACGCGCCGACGCCGAGGATGCGGTGGCCGATGTGTTTTGGGAAGTATGGCAGCGCCGCGACCGGTACGACGCGGCACGGGGCGGCGCACGGGCCTACCTCATGACACTCGCACGCAGTCGAGCGATCGACCGTCTGCGGAGCCAGGCCGCCCGCCCCGAGGCCCGTGGCAACGGCGTCCATCGCGCCCCCGATCAAGATGAGCTCAACGCTTATATCAGGTCGCCTGAGGAAACGGCCGCTGCCGCTGAACTTCGCCTGAGAATCGCGACGGCCCTGGCGAGCTTGGATGCGCGGCAACGCGAGGCCATGGAACTGGCTTACTACGGAGGGTTGAGCCATCAGCAGATTGCCGACCGCTTGGCCGCCCCGCTGGGGACGGTGAAGACGCACATTCGCAAGGGACTCAACAAACTCCGCTTCGCGCTGAAGCCATACCGCGACGCCCCCCCATGATCACCTGCCAACAATGCCGCGACGATCTTGCTGAGTACGACCTCGGCGCCGCGGACGCTGCGCGGGCTGAAGAGGTCGCCGCACACTTGGCGGCGTGCCGAGCATGCCGGCAGGAGCTTGACGACGTTCGCGCCGCATGGGCGGCCATGCCGCTTGCCCTGACGCCGATCGAGCCAAGTTCCGGCCTGTTTGACAAGGTCGCCAGCCGGCTTGATGACGGCGAGGCAGCTCACTCCGGCATGCGACCCGGTCGCGTCGAGCGAGTCTTGTCTTATCTCGTCGCCGCCGCCGTGTTTATTGGGCTTAGCGTTGGCCTGTGGCAACTTGGCCAACCGGCCGATGATGCCGCAGTGCGACAAACCGCCGAACAGTTCGCCAGGCGTCTCGGCAGGCTGCAGGAGATGGAACGGTTGCTCTCAGCCGACGGCGTGCGACTTGTGTCCTTGAACAGCGATGCGGCTGAAGGGGAAGTCGAAGGTTTCATCCTCTGGGACGTTACCGCCGACCAATGGCACTTTTACGCGGATCGCCTGCCGCCGCCGCCCGATGGTCAGTCGTATCAGATTTGGGTTGTCGGCCGGAATGAACAATACAAGCCCGGGCCGGTCCTTTCTCGCACTCCCGACGGCCTCGGCAGCGCGGTCGTCGACTTGCACAAGCTTGAAGTGCGCGAAGCCGCCAAAGCGGTGGTCACGCTTGAACCATCGATCGGTTCCAAGCAGCCAACCGGCGATGTGATTCTCGAAGCTGCGCTCTGACGCAGGTTACGGCGTAGTTTCCCTGCGGCGCCGGCCTTTAAGCCGATCTTAAGGTCACTTCTGCTCCGGCGGGCTACAATAGCTACGCCGGCATTTCGCGGCCGGTCGCCGCTTCATTCGCGTAGCCCCGTCTTGTTGGACTGGGGTATCCTCGCAGGTGTTCTGCCCCTGTGTCCCGCCCCCGCCGATGAGTATGCCGTGATCGAACGCCCTCGCCGCCGAATGCGCCTGCACTACTTCCTTTGGGCGTTCGTGGCGCTGCTCGGCGCACCTGGCTGTGAGCATGATCAGCCGGCCCCCGTCACCGCGGAGAAGGCGGCGGCGCCGAAGAAAGTTGAAGTCGTCCAGGCCGCCCTGGAGCCGTGGCCGCGGACCGTCTCCGTACAAGGCAGCCTGCTGGCCCATGAAGACGCGGTCGTCGGTTCGAAGCTGGCCTGCCGGGTGGATTCCGTCGCCGTAGATCTCGGCTCTGTCGTGAAGCAGGGCGACCCGCTCGTCGCGCTCGACCGCAGCGAATTGGAACTGCAGGTGCAACTGGCCGAGGCGAACCTGAAGCAAGCCTGCGCCGCAATTGGACTGACGCCCGATGGCGACGAGACAAAAGTCAATTACGCGAACTCGCCAAAGGTCGAACTAGAGAAAGCACTCGTTGACGAAGCGCAGGCCAATGTTTCCCGCGCCAAGCAACTACTGCCGACGCGGGCGATTACTGGCGCCGAATACGATGCTTTGGTGGCCCAGTTAAAGGCGGCCCACGCCCGTTACGATTCGGCCGTGAATGCCGTCGCCGAGCAGATTGCCCTGATCGGCGTCCGCCGTCGGGAACTTGCGCTGGCCCAGCAGAAGCTTGTCGACGCCACGATCGTCGCCCCTTTTGACGGCATCGTCGAAGAGCGGCGCGTCTCGCCGGGCGAGTACGTGCAGGTCGGTCAGGCCGTCGTCACGCTCGTTCGCAGCGATCGCCTGCGATTCACCGCGGGCGTTCCGGAAAGCAAAGCTGCGCCGGTCGCGAGCGGGCAGCGTGTCAACATTCGCATTGCCGGACGTTCTGAGCCGGTAATCGCGGCCGTGTCGCGCGTGAGCCCGACGGTGATGCTCACCAGCCGTAGCGTGCGCATCGAGGCGGACGTGCCCAATTCCGATCTGTCGCTTCAGGCGGGGCTGTTCGCCGAAGCCGACGTCGTCGTCGATCCCTACGCCGAAACGCTGGCCGTCCCGGCGACCGCGGTCAGCCGCTTCGCAGGCGTCCACAAGGTGTGGCTAGTAAAGAACGGCGCGGCCAGCCAACAGACAGTCCGCATCGGCCGCGAATCCGCAGATCGAATCGAGATTCTCGAAGGCATCGCCGCCGGCGACACGATTGTCAGTAGCGCCGATGAAGGGCACGACGGGCCAGTAATCGCGGTGGAGGGAAAAGCTGACAGCGATCAGCTATCAGCCGTCAGCGATCAAGCCGAGGAGAATCCACGCGAAGCCTCGATGAACGCCGCAAGCGGGCGGCGAATCTCCACTCCGACTCCCCCTTCTGGCTAATAGCTATTAGCTAATAGCTGACAGCTTCACATGCAATGGCTCGCCAAAGTTTGCGTCGAACGCCCGGTGTTCGCCCTGATGCTGATCGCAGCGGTGGTGGTCGCTGGCGCCGCGTCGTATCCGCAGCTTGGCATCGACCGCTTTCCGAACATCGACCTGCCGATGGTTCGGGTGGCGACGAACTACCCGGGCGCGGCGGCCGCCGAAGTCGAGTCGGAGGTCACTCAAGTCCTGGAAGACGCCGTGGCCACTGTGGCCGGCCTCGATGAGCTTCGTTCCCTGACGAACGACGGCGTGTCGATGCTGATCCTCACGTTTCGCTTGGAGCAGGATATCAACGTCGCCGCTCAGGATGTGCGCGACGCGGTCAACAGCGTGCTCAACCGCCTGCCGCCCGGCATCGATCCGCCGACGGTCGAGAAGCAGGACCTCGACGCCTCGCCGATCATGTCGATCGCCGTCTCGGGCGATCGGGAGGAACGCGAGTTGTATGTGCTGGCCGACCGCTACGTGAAAAGCGTCATCGAATCGGCCCGCGGCGTCGGCATGGTCGAGATTGAAGGCGCCACCGATCGGGCGATTCAGATCAACATCGACGCCGACAAGCTGGCCGCCCACCGCGTGTCGATCATGCAGGTGTACGACGCAATTGTGGCGCAGAATGCCGAAATTCCCGGCGGCCGCGTCGATGCCGGCGACCGCGAGCTCAGCCTGCGAACGCTCGGCCGCCTGCCCGACTCGCGCGACTTCAACGATCTCGTGGTAACGACGGTCGACGACGTGCCGCTGCGGATCGCCGATCTTGGCGAAGCCGTCGACCTCACCAAGGAGCGACGCTCGGTCGCCCGGTTCGACGGCCAGCCGGCCGTGGTGCTCACCGTGCAGCGCCAATCGGGCCAGAACACGGTGGAAGTGATCGACGCTGTGAAGGCGCGGCTGGGAGAGGCCCGCGAGATGCTGCCGCCAGGCGTCACGGTCGAGGTCCTGCAGGACCAATCGCGCTACATCCGCGCCGCGCTTCATGAGATCCAGAACCATCTGATCATCGGCAGCGTCATGGCGAGCATCATCGTGCTGTTTTTTATGCGCTCGTGGCGCTCGACGATCATCGCCGCGGTGGCTATTCCCACCTCGATCATCGGCGCGTTTGCCGTGATGAAGGCGATGGACTTCACGCTGAACAACGTCACCATGCTGGCGCTAGTGCTGATGGTCGGCGTGGTGATCGA
>DASVCM010000665.1:0-3544 GCA_036381635.1 Lacipirellula sp. | reverse complement strand
CCGCTTGCTAGAGGACCTGATGACCAATCCGCTTGCCGCCGCTGATCCGGAAGTTTGGGCTGCGATTGCTGACGAGATGCAGCGCCAGCAGGACGGGCTGGAGATGATCGCCAGCGAAAACTACACCAGCCCTGCGGTCATGCAGGCGGCCGGCAGCGTGCTGACGAACAAGTACGCCGAGGGCTACCCCGGCAAACGGTACTATGGCGGCTGCGAGTACGTGGACGTGGTCGAGACGCTAGCGATCGACCGAGCCAAGCAGCTTTTCGGCGCCGAGTTCGCCAACGTTCAGCCCCACAGCGGCTCGCAGGCGAACACCGCCGTCTACATGACGGCCCTCGAACCCGGCGACACGGTCCTGGGCCTCGACCTGGCCCACGGCGGCCACCTGACGCACGGCATGAAACTGAACATCTCAGGAATGCTCTACCACTTCGTCAGCTACGGCGTGCGAAAGGAGGATCACCGGCTGGACTTCGACCAGATCGCCCGGCTGGCCCGCGAGCACAAGCCGAAGATGATCGTCGCCGGCGCCAGCGCGTACCCCCGAGAGATTCCGCACGCGAAGTTTGCCGAAATCGCCCGCGAAGTGGGCGCCAAGCTGATGGTCGATATGGCCCACTACGCGGGGCTGGTGGCGGCGGGACTGCACGATAACCCGGTGCCAGTGGCCGACTTCGTGACCACCACCACCCACAAGACGCTCCGAGGTCCGCGGGCCGGCCTGTGCCTCTGCCGCGAGGAGTATGGCAAGACGCTCAACAGCCGAGTATTCCCGGGCATTCAAGGCGGCCCGCTGATGCACGTCATCGCGGGCAAGGCGGTCTGCTTCGGCGAGGCGATGCGGCCGGAGTTTAAGGAGTACGGCAAGCAAGTAATTGCCAATGCCAAGGCGCTGGCCGAGGTGCTGCTGGCCGGCGGCCTGAAGCTGGTGAGCGGCGGCACCGACAACCCCCTCATGCTCGTTGACGTAACGCCTCTGGGTATCGGCGGCAAGCAGGCCGAGGCCGCGCTCGACGCCGCCGGCATCACCGTGAACAAGAACATGATCCCGTTCGACCCGCGGAAGCCGATGGACCCCTCGGGCATCCGCGTCGGCACGCCGGCCCTCACGACCCGGGGCATGGGCGTGGACGAGGTGCGGACCATCGGCGGCTGGATGCTCGAAGCGCTTCGCGCCGCGGACGACTCCGACGTTCACCAGCGCATCCGCGAACAGGTCCGAGAGCTGTGCGTCGATTTCCCGGCGCCCACTGTTGCGATGGAGCCGGCAAACGCCTAAGCAGGAAACAATATGGCTGAACCGACCCGCGACCGCGTGCTGATTGCTGACGACAACGAAGCGAACGTCGAGCTGCTCGAGGCGTATCTCTCCGATAGCGGCTTGGACGTTGAAATCGCGATCGCCATCGATGGGCAGGATACTCTGGACAAGGCGGCTTCGTTCCAGCCGGACCTGATTCTGCTCGATGTGATGATGCCGAAGCTGAGCGGCTTCGAGGTCTGCCAGAAGCTCAAGAGCAATCCCGCCACCAGCAAGATCATGATTCTCATGGTCACGGCGCTCAACGAGCACGGCGACATGGAGCGGGCGGTCGACGCCGGCACCGACGACTTCCTCTCGAAACCCGTGGACAAGATGTCCCTGGTGAAGCGGGTGGAAAACATGCTCAAATTCCGCAACGTCACCGACGAACTGGAGCGTTTGCGCAGGTACATCGAACAAATGGAAGCCGAGCGGTAGAATGGGAGACGCGGCCGTCGCTGCCCGACGGGCTCCATAACCGCGAGCAAACATGCTCGCCGGGGAAGCGGCGGTCGACGTATCGGGCGAAACCGGGCCCGATGGACGAATCCCTCCCCTAGCCCCTCCCTTTCGAGGGAGGGGGATTCACAATGCGCCGCTTTTTCTTGCTCGTGGCCGCCTCGCTGGCGGTCGTCGTTACTTCGGACGTGAACGCTGCGCGGGACGCCTCTCCCAGGGAGACCCGACCGGCCGCGGCTGCTCCGGCGAGCGACGTTCAACAACGAGTCGCCGAGCTCATCGAGCAACTGGGCGATGAACAGTACGCCGTTCGCCGCCGCGCCGAGGACGATCTTGTTCGGCTCGGTCCCGACGCCTTCGACCAGCTCAAGCTGGCCGAGGACCACATGGATCTCGAGGTCGCGGAGCGGGCTCGATACATCGTTCAGAAGATGCGCGTCGAGTGGACGCGGCCGGAGGATTCGCCTGAGGTTCGCCGCACGCTGACTCGCTACGGCGATCTTTCGGAGGCTGATCGCGTTAAACGGATCATCCGACTTGCGGAGCTGGAGGATGGCGAAGGGTTGCCGGCGCTCTGTCGCGTCGCACGCCTGGAGCCTTCTCCGCGGATTGCACGCAGGGCGGCATTGACTGTTCTCAAAGCGGATCCTCCCAGCGGCGACAGCGAGATTCTCAAGGCGTGCCAGCAGGAACTCGGCCAGAGCGACCGGGCCTCTTCGGTGTGGCTCGGCCTTTGGCTCCGAGAAGGCGCCGACCGCGAGAGTACGCTGGCCGAGTGGAACCAGGCCATCGACGACGAAACGGAGCTGCTCAAGGAGAACTCGCAAGAAACAAGCTTCGAGATCGTCGATGAGCTCATGAAGCGGCAGCTCGAGCTGTGCCACGAGCTGGGTCTGGCCAACGAAACCACGGCGTCGCTCATGCGGATCGTGGACATCTGGGACGTCACGAACAATGCCGCCCAGCAAACGACCGTATTTGCCTGGGCGCTGCGGTGGATCATCGATCACAAGCGGTGGGACGTGCTGGAGCAGGTGGAACAGCAGCGTGGCGAAGAGCTGCAGTCGGACCGGAAGCTGCTGTATTATCTCGCCACGGCGAAGTCGCGGGCTAATAAGGCCAGCGAAGCGAAAGAGCTCTCGACCCGCGCGTTTGAAATGCCCGTCGGCGAGCCGGTCGAGCGCGTCGAAGTGGCCGGATCGCTTTGCGAGCTTGGGCAGATCCCGTGGGCCGAGCGCGAGTATCGCCGGGCCCTCGACGATCTGCCCGTGGTCAGCGGCGAATCGCTGCTCGCGCGGCGCGACTGGGCGACTTGGCTGCACGACCGCGAACAGTACGAAAAGGCGGCCGAGGTGATCGGCGAGTTTTTCGACGCATTGGAGGAAGACGGGCCCGCTCAACGGACGCTCATGCGGCAGCTTGAGGGGCGACAATATCTGAATGCGCTGAACGCCCGTCGGCAGTTTTATCTGGCCTGCCATTACGAATCCGAGAAAAAGTACGACCGCCAGCGCGAGGCCCTCAAGAAGGCCGCCGCATTGTATGACGACGACCCCGACATTCTCATCGCCATGTATCGCTCGCCCGGAGCGGAGGAAAACTTTCGCAAGGAGACGGTCGCCCGCATCCAGTCGATGAGCCAGCGGCATTTGCAGCTCATCGAGCAGTATCCCGAAGAGCCGTCGTTTCACAATCAGTGGGCGTGGCTCATCAGCAACACGGAAGGCGACTTTCAGGCGGCCGTCGAGCACTCGAAGAAGTCGCTGGAATTGTCGCCGG
>DASVCM010000664.1:0-10064 GCA_036381635.1 Lacipirellula sp. | reverse complement strand
AGCCGCCTCGACGTCGAGCCGCACGAACGCGTCGATCGCGTCGCGGACCATCGAAATCGCCGCCTCGGCCATCTTGTCGAGATTGGCGGGCATCTGGAAGTCGGGAAACATCGTCAGACTGTGCGTCCGCTCGCCGATGTTCACGGCGAGATCGGCGATCCGCTCCAAATCGCCGTTGATCTTCAGCACCGTCGCTACTCGCCGCAGGTCCACTGCGACCGGCTGGTGGAGGGCGAGAATCTTCAGACACTCTTCCTCAATCTCCACCTCGCGATAATTGACGGTCTCCTCGCTGGCCAGCACCTCCTGCACGATATCGGTCCGCAGTTCGCGAAGCGATTGCACCGCACGGAACACCATCTGCTCAACAACCGAAGACTGGTTGAGCAGGTTCTGCTCCAGGGCTTCCAGATCACGCTGCAGATGCATCGACATGGCGAAAATCCGTTAACCGAAACGGCCGGTGATGTACTCTTCAGTCTGCCGCTGCCGCGGCTTGGTGAACACGTCGGTCGTGGCGCCCGCCTCGACAAGCCGGCCCTCGTAGAAGAACGCCGTCTGGTCGGAGACGCGAGCCGCCTGTTGCATGTTGTGCGTGACGATGATGATCGTGTACGAGTCCTTCAGTTCGAAGATAAGGTCCTCGATCCTGGCGGTGCTCTTGGGATCGAGCGCCGAGGCCGGCTCGTCCATCAGCAGGACGTCGGGGTTAGTTGCGAGTGCTCGCGCGATGCAGAGGCGTTGCTGCTGACCGCCCGAAAGTCTGAGCGCCGAGCCATTCAATCGGTCCGACACCTCCTCCCACAGTGCCGCTCGACGCAAGCTATTCTCAACGATCTCATCGAGATCCGAACGCCTGCGAATCCCCGCGACCCGCGGGCCGTACGCGATATTGTCGTAGATCGACTTTGGAAAGGGATTGGACTTCTGGAAGATGATGCCCACGCGCTTGCGCAGTTCGACCACGTCGGTCTTCGGACGATAGACGTCGATCTCGTCGAGCAGGATCTCGCCCTCGACGCGCGTCCCCTCGATCATGTCGTTCATCCGGTTGAGGCAGCGGAGGAACGTGCTCTTGCCGCAGCCGGAGGGACCGATGAGCGCGGTCACGCAGTTCTGGGGAATGCGCAGCGAGATACCGTGCAGGGCCTGATGCGGCCCGTAGAAGAAGTTAACCTGCGAGGCGACGATCTTCTGCGGCCGCTCCATCAAGTCGTCGGCCGACTGCAAGGACGTCGCGGGCGAAAGTCGCGGCGGCATGAAGCGCTTAACCATTGATTCGGAAGCTAATTCAGTCATTCTTGCAAACCCGGCCGTGGCCGTCATCTGGTCATCCATTACGGTAGTGGGGCTGTTTGCCTGGCCTAACCTTGAGTCCTTCCGAGGTCCGCCTAGGAATCTAGCCGGCCCCCTCGGCAGACCTCGGGGTGGCAGGGTTCAAAATGGCCCTCTACCTCCATTACCAGCTAATGCGCTTTCCAAACTTGTACCTCAGATAAACGGCGACGCCGTTTAAGCAGATCAGCATTGCCAACAGAACAATAATGCCCGCCGCGGCGACATGGTGGAATTCCTGCTGGGCATTCTGGCTCCAGTTGTAAATCTGCAGCGGCAGCGCGGTGAAATTATCGTCGATGCCGGCCGGCACAAACGTGATGTATCCCGCCGCGCCGATCGCCACCAACGGGGCCGCTTCGCCCAGCGCTCGCGCCAGCGCGAGGATCACGCCGGTCATGATGCCGGGCAACGCCGCCGGAAGGAGTTGGTGCCAGACCGTCTGCCAGCGAGTGGCCCCGAGTGCGTAGGAAGCCTGGCGAATTGTCCCGGGCACGGCCCGCAGCGCTTCTTGCGCGGCGAGAATGATGATCGGCAGAACCACTAAGCTGAGCGTCAGGGCCCCCGCCAATACGCTCGGCCCCATCTGCATGTAGCGAACGAACAGCCCCAGCCCCAAAATGCCGTAGACGATGGAAGGCACGCCGGCGAGATTGGCGATGTTCATCTGCACGAAGCCGCGCCACGGACTTCGCTGGCCGTACTCCTCCAAGTAAATTGCAGCTCCAACGCCAAGAGGCACCGCAAATAGCGTCGTTAGTCCAATCAAGTAGAGGCTGCCGACGAGCGCCGCTTTCACGCCCGCCTTATGCGGCGACAATTGGGAATCGAAGCTGGTCAGGAACTGCCAATCGAGCCAACCCCACGCAAATCGCAGCATCTGCCATAAGAGCAGGACCAGAATGGCGATGCTCGCGAAAGCGCACAATGCGCATACGTAGGCGAACAGCGCGGAGGCTGCTTTGGCGTAAGGCCGGCCGGCGCCATGAAGGCCGCTCACTCGTACTTCTCCCGCATGTGTTTGAGAATCCATTGCGCTAGCACGTTCAGGGCCAGCGTGCAGACGAACAGAGTTAATCCAACGGCGAAGATTGTCTGATAGCCGATCGTGCCGCGGGGCGTGTCGCCCTTGCTGGTCTCGACGATGTACGCGGTCATCGTCTGGATGCTTTCCAGCGGATTGAGCGTGAGCTGCGGCCGCTTTCCAGCGGCCAGCGCCACGGCCATCGTTTCGCCGACCGCCCGGGCGATGGCCAGCAGAAACGACGCCATGATGCCCGACAGGGCCGCGGGTACGACGACGCTAGTTGTGACATCCAGCTTCGTCGCGCCGAGAGCGTAGGCGCCCTCGCGAAGCGAGCGGGGGACCGATCGCAACACGTCCTCGCTGAGCGAGACGATCATCGGCAGGATCATGATCGCCACGACGATGCTGGCGTTCAGGGCATTGAAAACATCGGCGCTCGGAAAGATCTCTCGGACCACCGGCGAGACAAAGACGATCGCCAAGTATCCAAAAACCACCGAGGGAATGCCGGCAAGCACTTCCAACACCGGCTTGAGCACGTCGCGAACGCCAGGCGATGCATACTCACTCAGATAGATAGCCGCGCCCAAGCCCAGCGGAATGGCGATGATCGCCGAGCCGCCGGCGACCAGGAAGGTTCCGCAGGCCAGGGGCAGAATTCCGAACCGGGGCGGGTCGGCATGCGGCGTCCAGACGGTTCCCGTCAGGAACTCGATGACCGATACCTCGCCGAAGAACTGCAGCGATTCCAGCAGCAGGATCAGCACGATCCCCACGGTAGTGAACACCGATGTCGCCGCGCACAACCAGAGAATGGCGTGCATCAACGTTTCGACCCACCGCCGCTGGCCGACTCGAGCAGGAAGCGTCGAGGTGGGAATCGTTGTAGAAGACATGTGTTTGTCCGTTGCCTGGCTACGCCGCCGGCTCGCCTTCGTCCAGCGCTTTGCCCAGTGTTGCTCGATTCTCGGCGACGATCTCATCAGGGACTGGAACGTACCCGACCCCCTCGGCAACGTCGTTCGCGTGGGCCAGGTAATACTTCAAGTACTCACGCACCGCCCGCTTGTGGAGCGCGTCCTTCCGCACGTAAATGTACAAGGGCCGCGACAAGGGTTGATAACCGCCATTCCGCACGGTTTCGACGGTCGGCTTCACGGGACCGTCGCCGCCGTCGATGGCCAGCAGCTTCAGCTTATCCTGGTTCTCGATGTAGTAGCCGAGACCGAAGTAGCCGAGCGAACCCTCGTCGCCGGCGACGCCGGTGACCAACGCGTTGTCGTTCTCATCCGGCGAGTAATCCTGCCGTGAGTTTTTGGGATCGCCGTTGATGACTTCGTTGAAGTAGTCGTAAGTGCCGGAATCGGTTCCGGGGCCATAGAGCTTCAGTTCAATGTCGGGCCAGGCCGGGTTGACGTCGCTCCATGAGTTGACGACGTCCTGGCTCTCCTTTCGCCAAATCATTCTAAGTTGATCAACAGTCAGCTTATCGCACCAATCGTTTGTCGGATTGACCACGACGGCCAGACCGTCGAACGCCACGACGAATTCGAGATAGTCAATCCCAGCAACCTCGCAGGCTTCCTTCTCTTCCTCCGAGATGGCTCGGGATGCATCGCAAATGTCGATTTCGCGGGCGACAAACTTCTTGAACCCTCCGCCCGTGCCCGACTGGCTCACCACGACATTGACGTCGGGTCGCGACTCGTGCAAATTCTCCGCGACGGCGGCGGAAATGAGAAAGACGGTGCTCGAGCCGTCCACTGTCACGACTTCCGTTTTGCCGCAGCCGCCGGCAATTGCCAGCGACATGAGGACGCCGGCGTAGAGTGTCGCCCGGTTCTGGTAGGAGGGTCGCGCCATCTGGCAAACTGCCTGGTTGCGAGCGCCTTCGTGGCGCCAGCATGGAGGCAGGATACCAGCGGGAAGTGAAGAATTCGTTAAGAGCCGACGACTTGCGCGCCTACCGTGTCGCCAGCGGCAATTCGACGGTAAAGGTCGATCCTCTACCGACTTCTGACTTCACGGCGACGGAACCCGCCATGGACTGAGCCAGGTGCTTCACAATCGACAAGCCGAGCCCAGTCCCGCCTAGCTCGCGAGAACGCGCCTTGTCTACCCGGTAAAACCGCTCAAACAACCGACTGTGATGCGCCGGTGCAATGCCCGCGCCAGTATCAGCGACTTCGATCAGCGCCGTTCGCTCTTTGGCATGGACGCTGACCGCGACGCGCCCGCCGGCAGGCGTGTACTTGATGGCATTGTCCACCAAGTTGCTTAGGATCTGTCGCAAGCCTTCGGCGTCGGCCCGAACTTCGATCGTCTCGTCCACGCCGTTGGCGTCGAGCACGACGCCGCGCGATTCCGCCTGTGGTTCGTAGTCTGCCAGACACCGTCGAACCACGTCAGCGACGCGAACATTTGTCAGTTCCATCTGTCCCTGGCTCGACTCGATTCGTGCCAAGGTAAGCATGTCGAGAATCAGTTGATGCAAATGGACGGCCTGCTCCTCGATGCGGCGCAGGAACCGGTCGCAGTGCGCCGGGTCGTCTTTGGCCCCGTCAAGCAACGTTTCGGTGTATGCTTTGATCGAGCTGAGAGGCGTTTTCAATTCATGGGAGACGTTCGCGACGAACTGCTGCCGCATGTGCTCAAGACGCTTCATCTCCGTAACATCGCGGAGCACGATCACCACTCCCGGCGGCGGATCGCCAGGAAGCGGCGTCGCCAAGGCGTCGAAGACCCTCGCAACCTTGCCGCGCCACGCAATCTCCGCATTGCACTGCTGCCCGGATCGCAATGACTTCTGCACCACGGCGCGAAGCTCGTGGCTGCGCACCGATTCCAGGAGCGACAGATTCTCGACATTGCGGGCATTGAAGCTGAACATGCGGCCGGCGGCCGCATTGGCGAACAGCAGATGCTCGGCCGCATCGACGGCGATGACGCTTTCGGTCATCGCCTCGAGCACGGTGGCTTGCGTCTCGCTGGTGCTGGTGAGTTGCCGCTCGCGCTGCGCCATACGCTTGCCAATCTCGGCCAGCGCGGCGCTGGCGGCGCCAATCTCATCGTCGCTCGTGCTAGTGGAAAGCGCTGTCCGGCGATCATACTGACCAGCCGCAAGCGACGTCGCCGAAACAGCCAGCGTGCGCAGCGGCTCCGTAAGCCGGCGAACGAGCCAGTACGCAATCGCCATCGTGGCCAGCGTCGAAAGCAATCCAATCGCCCAGGCCCAGCGAATGAGGCCTTCAATCTCGGCCGTGAGGGGAGCGATCGACGCGGCTGTGCGCACGACGCCGAGTCGAATGCCGTCCTCGCCATCGACCCGAATGGCCTGGTAGCGGAAACGTTCGCCTAACGTAGGGCTGGGGCGACGCGCCTGGCCCCTTCCGACGTGCATCGCCGCGGCAAACTCGGGACGGTGGCTGTGGTTCTCGAGCCGGCGGACTCCGTCCACGTCCTGCTGGTGCGAGTCAGCAAGCACACGGCCTTGGGGGTCGATCACGGTAACTCGCATGTCGGCTTGCTCGCCGATGCGTTCGATCTGCGCCTGCAATCCCTCATCCAGCTCGTTTGGCCAGTTATCCGCGAGCAAGTCGGCAAGGGTTTCGGCCTGGGCAATGAGCCGCGCATCGAGTTCGCGGTTGAGGATCGACTCGTAGGCGTTGGAAAAGATCCAAGTCAGCAGCCCAGTCAGCGCGAGCGCTAGCACCCCGGCCGCGGCGAAGAGTTTCCAGAACAGGCCTGAACGGCGAGCAGACCGCGCAAGCTGGCGACGGGGAGAGTATGCGTCCAACGGTCGGCGCCCTGACTTTACGGCGAAGGTTGGCAGGGATATTTCGCGTCAAGTATAGCGAACGTCCCGATATCGCGGCTCAAAGAATGCGGGCAGCAAGGCGTCGACTCGCAGCAAGCCCGCTCGGGTCAACTCGACGCGGTCGTCCTCGACTGTCGCATATTCCTCCGCGACGTACTCGTCCCACGTCGGGCGCCACTGGTGCACAATATTAACGCCGAACTTTGCCTCAAAGTATGGAACGTCGAGAAAGCCCTTCTTGAGCTGCAATATCATCTCGCGGATAAGGGCCTGCTTGGGCGTGATCCGCAGTGCACGGCTGAGCGGCAGTTGGCCCTCTTCGAGCGTGCCGCAGTACTGGTCCCATTCCGCGCGATTCTGATAGTGGACGCCCGAGATGTGGCCGAAGCTGGCGATGCCAGTGGCCAGTAGATCGCTGCCGCGCCACAGGTTGTCGCGGTAACTGAAATTCACCCGCTCGGGATGGCGGACCATCGTGTAGGCGCTCGACTGAGCGTAGCCGGCGGCGGCGAACTGGTCGAAGGCGTAATCGACCCACGCCCGTTTGGTCGGCCAATCGGCGACGGGCGTTTCGACATGGTTGCCGAGGATGTCCTTTGAGTAGACCGTGTTGAACGGCAGTTCCATCTGGTAGATCGTAATGCTGTCCGGCTCCAACTCGAGTGCACGGCGTACGGCCTCACGCCACTTTGGGTCGTTGTCGCCGACCATCCCGGCGATGAGGTCGATGTTGACATTGGGAAAGCCCGCAGCTTTGATCCAGGGCCAGGCTCTATAGATTTCATGCGATTCGTGCGCTCGACCATTCTCGCGCAGGATCTCGTCGTCGAAGTGCTCCACGCCGAGGCTGAGCCGCGTGACGCCTAGCTCCCGCAAGGCGTGCACCTTGGGTTCGCTGAGCGTTCCGGGCTCGCATTCAAAGGTGACTTCCTCGGCCTTGTCCCAATGAATGTTCGCTTCCAGGCGATCGACCAAGCGACGAAGTTGCTTCTCGCTGAGAAACGAAGGCGTACCGCCGCCGAAATAGACAAAGCGGAACGGCCGGCCCCCCATTGCGGGGACTTTGCTGACGAGCTCGATCTCGCGCGAAAGCGCCGCCAGATAACGCTCGATCTGATCGGCGTGCTTATCAGTGAATACCTTGAAGTAGCAAAACTTGCATCGTTTGCGGCAGAAAGGAATGTGCAGATAGAGGCCCAGCGGCACATCGCCCGGCGGCGCGTTAAGAGCAGCGATTACCTCGCCCGCCTCACCCGCGGTCCATTGCGAAAAGGGAGGATAGTTACTGATGAAGTAACTGCCGACTTCCGTTTTAGTAGCTTCTGCCGCCATCCGGTTATTCTAGCAGATTGAAGGGCCGCGACTGACTTGAATCGGCGCATATGGGAGAAGAATCAATTAACCACGAAACACACGAAACACACGAAAGAAATGCCTATTTCAAGTATTCTTTTCGTGTGCTTCGTGGTTAAAAAAGCTTTTTCATTTCATCGACGTCAATTCTATGACTACTCCTTGCCGCCGATGCAGTACAAGACGCCGTCCTCATTGCCGATGACAAGCTTGCCGTCGCTCACCGCGGGCGAGGCCGTGAATCGGCCGCCGACTTCGGTGTTCCACGCGACTTTCCCGGTCGTCATATCGATCGCCTGCAGGCGGCCGCGGACGGTGCCAACGAACGCGAGGTTGCCGGCGACGACGGGCGAGCTCTCGGCGCGGCTGCGAAGCGGGACTTCCCACAAGGGCTTGCCTGTCGCCGGATCGAGGGCGACGATCTTCTTGTCGTGCGTTGCGAGAACGATCGCATTGTTGGTCGCGGCGGCCGCATGAATCTCCTCCCCCTGTCCGCGGTGGCCATACTGCCACAGAGGTTCCAGCGGCTTGATCTTCATGGCATGGAATACGCCGCTGGCGGTGCAGAAGTACACGCGGTCGCCGAGCACGGCCGGCATGCCGTCGGCCGGGCCACCGATGTCGATGCTGTCTACGCCGTTGCCGGTCGCAACGTCGACCAGGTGGAGCTTGCCATCGCAGCCCGCTACTAGCACCCGGCCTCCGACCACCGTCGGCCAGCAGCGCAGCGGTTGATCGATCGTGAACGGCTCCCACTTCTCTTCGCCCGTAGCGGCGTCCAAGCCGAAGAGTTCGCCCGACTCGGCGGCAATTAAGACGATGCCCTCATGAACATTGGGCGCCGCGTAGAGGGCCGTTTCAGTATTAAACTCCCAAACGGTTTCGCCGTCCGCCGCATTCAAGCATCGCACCATGCCATTGAAATCAACGCAATAGATGCGGCCATCGACGACGGCTGACCCGGCGACGAAGCCTGTCTCTGCAAACTTGCGAGTCCAAAGCGGCTTGCCGTCCGCCAGATTCACGGCGTGAAACGTGCCGTCGACGTCGCCGACGTAGATAACGCCGTCCACAATCGACGCCGTGGCTTCAAAGCCGCTGTCTTCCGCCTCGTAAGTCCAAAGGATGTCGAACCGCTGTGAGATGCCTTCCGCGACGGCGCCGGTTGCTTTGGCGTCGCCGCGAATCAACGGCCAATCGGCCTTGGCCTGCAAGATGCCAAACAGAGCAAACGCAACAACGGCCGGCAGGGCGAGGCTCCCGCCGAGCCGCGGAGCGCACACCGGCGCTCGACTCGCCAGGAGCCTCGCCCTCCCGAGAATCTGGCGCCCAGGTCTGCGGCAATAGCTAATAGGCAGCTTCATAAAGGATTTGATAATCTTCAGCGGTCATCTCGACAGGATTGAAGGTGCCCGTCCATTGTTTCATGGCGTCCGCTGCAAGTTGCGGTATCCGCTCTTTATCGACGCCATGATCTCGCAGCCGCGTGGCGAGCCCGGCAGCCGCCGCGGCGTCGGAGAGGAACTGAGCCAGCCCCGCCGCGCCGGCGCGCTGGTCCGGCGTGCTCTTGTCGAACGCAGTCGCCAGCACCAAGTCGCGATACCAGGGCTCGGCGACCGATCCATTGTGCCGCACAACGTGCGGCAACATAAGCGCGACGGCGTCGCCGTGCGTGATCCCGTACGTTGCCGTCAGCGGGTTGGCCGACGCGTGAGCCGCGCCCAACATCGAATTCTCAATCGCCAGTCCCGCCAGGCAAGCGCCCAGTTGCATCTCTCCGCGTGCTTCCAGGTTATCAGGCTCGGCGATCACACGCAGGAAGTTCGGCGCCAGGCGAACCCAAGCCTCGCGGCTGAACGCCTGCGACAGCGGCGTGCGGGCGTTGGTCACCGCGGTCTCGACCGCGTGGGCCAGCGCATCAAAGCCGGTCAAGGCCGTAACCCGCGCCGGCTGCGTCGTCGTGAGGGCCGGATCGAGCAGCGCAATTCGGAAGGCGGCCCGCTTGTCGCCGCAGGCCATCTTGACATGCGTTTCGGCGTCGCTGATCAGGGCGAACGATTGAGTTTCGCTGCCGGTGCCGGCCGTCGTCGGCACGGCGATCATCGGCAACAGCGGCCCGGTCGCTTTTCCGACGCCCCAATAGTCCTGCATCCTTCCGCCGCAGGAATAAATGAAGTTGATCCCCTTGGCGCAGTCCATGCTGCTGCCGCCGCCGAGACCGATGATGCCGTCGGGTCGAAAGTCGCGGGCTACGGCAACTCCGACATCGACGTGAGCGGTGGTTGGATTCTCTGCCAAATCCGAAAAGAGCTGCGTTGTAATTCCCGCGGCGTGCAACGCATCAAGCCCGCGCTGCGTATGCCCGGCGGCCACCACGCCCGGATCGCTCACCACGAGAAGTCGCTTCCCGCATTCAAGAGAGTCGGCTAACTCGCCAAGCTCAGCCAGCCGGCCGGCGCCGAAGACAATCCGCGTCGGGAGTCGAAAGTCAAACGGCGTCATCGAATCCTTCTCATGGCGGGCGTGAACGGG
>DASVCM010000663.1:0-7824 GCA_036381635.1 Lacipirellula sp. | reverse complement strand
GATCCTTCGCTCCGCTCAGAATGACGACTGCTGCCGATTCAACTTCCTTGCCTCCGGCCTGCCATGCGCTTCATCAACGAACTGTACACCGCGCCGGTCGGCGAAGCCTGGACGAACGAGCGATATCTGCCGCTCTGCGAGCAGGCCATCGTTAAGCTACCGCTGGAGGAGGCGCGCCGGCAGGAACTGCGCGAGTTTGTTCGCTTCAATCTGATCGGCGAGCGGCAGCGACGCACGGTCGTGCCGGATCCCGCGAAGCTCGGCGCGTTCGAAGGCCGAGCGGCGATGTTCGAGCAAGGCGCCGAGCAGGCGCTCGCCCAACTTGCCGAACAGGTGAAGCCCGCGGCCGGCACAGCAGGAATCACGTTCGACGCCGTGCTGACCACCACCTCCACCGGCAACCTGATGCCGGGACTGAGTTATCGGCTCGCAGGTCGCCTCGGCTCGCTCGTGCGCAGCGACACGATGATGCTCGACCTGGCGAATGTCGGCTGCACGGGAAGCAGCAAGCTGTTGAATCTGGCCGGCGCGCTCGATTCGCGGTACCGCAATATTCTCGCGGTATCGCTGGAACTGCCGACGACGCTGGTCGATCTGACGGCCGAAGATTTCGACATCTGGCAGGGCAACTGCACCTTCGGCGACGGGGCCGCGGCCCTCTGGATTTCCGATAACGTCGAGCAGGGCTCGCTCGCTCTGGCGTTGGAAGAGATTCGCTATCAGCAGTTCTCCGAAACGGGGCTGCCGCTCATCCGCTGGGGCTATCGCGACTACTATGGATTTCGCCTGGCCGATCACAAAACGTTCGAGAGCGACGTGAAGGCGATGGTCACGGGCGCCCTCCGCGAGGCGGAAGCGGGCTGGAAGGAGGAGCCTCGCTGGGCGATTCACCCGGCAGGCATCACGCTGCTCATGCGGCTGTCGCGCGAGCTGAAGATTCCCAAGGAGGCCATCCAGGCTTCCGTCTCGCATTACCGCGAGCATTCGAACATGAGCAGCGCCAGCGTGCTGTTCGTGATGAAGGACCTGGCCGAGCGCACGCCCGTGGGCTCGGCCATCAACCTGTTGACGATGGGCGCCGGTTTCAACGTAGTGTATGGCCGCGTACGGCGCGTGCGCTAGTGAGCCGGCTCGTCCTCGAGCCCAGGAGAATGGCATGACGAGAGAAGAGGTCTTAGAGCGGATGAAGGCCCACTTCGAGGGAACGTATGAACCCGCCGAGCTGGAGGGCTTCGCCGACAAGAAGGCGACGGAGCTGCTCACCGAAAGCATCGACGTGGTGGAGTTCTTAATGTACTTGGAGGACCAGCTCGGGCCGGGCGTCGACGCATCGCAGGTCGGGCCCGCGATGGCCAACATGACTTTCGGCGAGCTGGCCGACGAGCTGGCTCGCCGCTTGAATGAGAATAGGTAGACGTAATTGTGGAGCGGGAAGTCGGAGTAAGGTCTGAGCAGACCGCAAGCGCAGTGGAAGCCTGCTCCGTCGATGCGTCGGAGCCGGCGGCGTCGGTGATCGACGCGCTGCGGAAGCTCGGCCTCAGCGCCGGACTGTGGCTGCTCTATGTGCCGCACTACCGGCTGCTGCGGCTGCTCGGTCCGCGGTGGGGTATGCGCTGGGTCCGGCTGGCCGCGAGTCTCCACTGGATACTCACCTTCGTCGGCGCCCAGCGGTCGGCCCGACGCGCGCTCGCCAGCATGCGCCCCTACTTCCACACTCGCCTGAGCGTCTCGCAAATCCTGCGGCGACATCTGCTGTTGAAACATGAATGCTTCGCCCGGGCGCGGGTGTACAACAGCGAGGGGCCGATCGCCCCGGAGCACGATCTTCGCTGGCAGTGCCATCCCGCTTGCGCCGAGGCCGTGCCAGATTCCAGCCGCGAGCGCGGGCTGTTGGTCGTCGGCTACCACTTCAATTTCTTTCAGATGTCGCCGACGGCGCTGAAGAAACTGTTGCCGGGCGTGAAGCTGGCACAGCTTCGCTACCGCAACTCGCAGAGCGTTGAAGCCGCCGCGTCGCCGATCGCGCGATTAGTGCTCAAGAGGTCGCTAGTGGCCGACCGCCGCAGCGGGATGAAGGTCTTCTACGTCGACGCCAAGTGGGGCCTGGTCTCGCTCTATCGCTACCTGCGCCAAGGAGGCGCGGTGATGCTCGCGGCCGACGGAGGCGTGGCCGACGACTTTGTCGAGGTCCCCTTCTTCGACGGGGTTTTCCGGGCGCCTCACGGCTGGGCGAAGCTCGCCGCCGCGACCAGGTCGGAGATTCTGCTGCTGGCCGACAAGCAGGGCGAAGGCGGCGCCCGCGACGGCTGGTTTTTTAACGACGTCCAATGCACGCAAACGAGCGACGAGGCGGCGTATGCCGCGGCGGCTGAGTCGATTCGCGTGCTGGAGCAGATGATCCGCGACGAGCCGTGGGGCTGGCACCCGTGGCAGCGATTGCGCGTCGAGGTCGGCGCCGACGGCGTGCGGCGCTACTCGCTCAAGCAATACGGCTTCGACCAAGGGCAGAAGCTTGGCGAAAATCCCAGAATGGCCTCGCCCCGTGCGAAAAATGCGGCGGCCGCGCCAGCGCGTCGGCCGCGCGTGGCGGTCGTCGCGAACTCGTATCCGCCGTACCGTGTTCACCTGCACAAGCGGATCGTCGCCGAGGTTCCCGAGGTCGAGCTGTGGTCGCTCTCCACGCACGGCAACGCCTATTCTCGGTGGAAGGGCTTGAGGCCGCCGGCGGAGATTCGGCCACTCGATTTCAGTCGCGGCGAGCCGACCAACGAGCAGCCGCAGGTGCGCTACTCGCTCCGCGAATGGCGCAAGGGGGGCCGCATCATCCGCTGGCTCGCGGAGCACGACGTCGACGCGGTGCTGGTGCAAGGCTGCGGCGACATGGCCCGGCTGCGGATCATCCGCTGGTGCAAGCGCCGCGGCGTCCCCTGCTTCTTGACCGGCGACTTCAACGTCCGCAGCGACAACCACCGGCCGCTGAAGCGCTGGCTCAAGCGGCGCGTCTACAATCGCGGCGTCGGCTGGTCGCACGGGCTGATGCCCTGCGGCGAACATGGCCTGGGCCTGCTTCACCGTTATGGCGGCAGGCGCAAGCCGGCGTACATGTTCCCCTTCGTGCCCGACATCCAGTTGTTTGAGAACACGCCGGCGACGGCATTCGAGCGGATGGGCGAGAAGTTCGCGCTGCAGCCCGAGCGCCGCCGGCTTGTCTTTTCGGCCCGCATGATGGACGTGAAGCGGCCCGACCTCGTCGTCAATGCTTTTGCAGCAATCGCTGACGAGCGGCCGGACTGGGATCTGGTGATGATCGGCGACGGCCCGCTGCGATCGCAACTTGAGGCAATCGTACCGCCGAGACTGCAGAACCGCGTGATCTGGACCGGATTCCTCAACAGCCCCGAGGAGATCGCCGGCGTTTACGCACAGTGCGACGCCATGGTCCTGCCGAGCGACCATGAGCCCTGGGGCGTCGTGATTGTCGAGGCGGCTGCTGCGGGGCTGGCGATTATCACCTCCGACAAGGTTGGAGCGGCGCCGGAGCTGGTGAAGCCCGGCATCAACGGGGCGCTGTTCCCAGCGGGCGATCTTGCCGCACTTACCACAGCACTGCGCGAGCTTACAGCGCCGGGACGAGTGGAAGAGGCCAAGGCGCAATCGCTCGCCATACTGCATGCGTGGCTGGCCGAGTGCGACCCGGTCGCCGCGTTTCGCCACGCGCTGCGCGACGCGCGGGTCATCCCGCCGACGGCCATTGAACCGACCGTCTTGCCTGGGCGCTACTCGATCCGCACCGAGGGCGCGGCGGTCGTTCCGGTGTAACTGGGCGGGTCGCTCGCCGGGAACGATTCCATCGCCGCTTCGTCCACGCAGTCGACCGAGCGGTCTGAAGCGCTGGAACCCAACGGCGCGGTCATCGTTTCGCCCGACGGCCGCGACTCGCCGCGCTCCCAAGGGCCGGCCGCCGGCACATCCTCCGCGCTGAAGCCTTCCCAGGGCGCTTGCGACTGCTCGCCATAACGCAAGAAGTTCGATCGCTGTTCCGCCAGCCGCCCTCGCAATGGGCAGCGGCCGGTATAACCGCGGTAGAACAGATAGGCTCCCGCGCCGAGCGCAGCTAGTGTACTCAGCCGAAGCCGGGAGAACCCGAAGGCGGCGAGCGCTCCGCCGGCGGCAAGTGAAAGCCACCGCTCCTCCGGCCCGACTGCGGCCATGTCATCCATTTCGCCATGAAAACGTTCGAAGAAGGTGTCGCAGGCAGACATGACTATTCTCCTTAGAGAGTAGCTTGAATGTAATCGCCCGGCGGGATAGGGCGTGATGTTCAATCCGTTGGAGAGTGCAAATCGCGAGCCATTCCGACGGCGCCCACCTTTTTGCGCATACTGTGAGCTCCGCCGTTTTCACAATTGTGCCAAGGCTAGCAGCTCTTCCTATTAGCCCCGCCGTATTACGGCGGGGTACGCGGCGGCAGGATACGGCGGCCAATTCACCCCGGCTTAAAAGCCGTGGCTAATAGAATGGTGCAGATGCACAATCATGAGAACGCCGCGGCTAGTGTAATGCGAGCTCAAACCTCCGACTTCAAGAACACCGCCCCCAGCGGCGGCAGCGTTAGATTCAGCGAATGCATCCGCCCGTGCTGCGGCACGGGCGCCGCTTCGACGCCGCCCATGTTGCCGTGGCCGCTGCCGCCGTGCTCGCTGGCGTCGCTGTTGAGGATCTCGCGCCAGTAGCCGCCCCGCGGGGCGCCTACGCGGTAGTTGTACCGCGGCACCGGCGTGAAGTTGCACACCACGGCGATCTGGTCGCGGCCGTCGCGCGATTTGCGGAGGAAGCTGATCACGCTCCGCTCGCCGTCGTGGGTGTCGATCCATTCGAACCCCGCTGGGTCGCAGTCCAGCTCGTGGAGCGCCCGTTCGTGCAAATACGAGGTGTTCAGCGCCGTCATCCACCGCATAAACGCCCGGCGGTTCGGGTCGTCGAGCAAGTGCCAGGCGATCTCGCTGTCGTGATTCCACTCTTCCCAGGTCGCGAGCTCAGCCCCCATGAACAGCAGCTTCTTCCCCGGCGAGCCGTACATGTAGGCCAGCAGCAACCGCAGGTTGGCCAGCTTCTGCCAATCATCGCCGGGCATCTTCCCCAACAGCGAACCTTTGCCGTGCACCACCTCGTCGTGCGACAGCGGCATCACAAAGTTCTCGTGAAACGCATAGATCATCCGGAACGTGATCTCGTTGTGATGATACTTCCGGAAGACCGCGTCCTGGCTCATGTACTGGAGCGTATCGTGCATCCAGCCCATGTCCCACTTGAGGCCGAAGCCCAACCCGCCCAGCGACGTCGGCCGCGAGACCTGGGGCCAGGCCGTGGATTCCTCAGCGATTGTCTGCACGTCCGGATTGCGGGCATAGACGGCTTCGTTGAACTGCCGCAGAAACTGAATGGCCTCGAGGTTCTCCCGGCCGCCGTACTTGTTGGGAATCCACTCGCCCGCCTTGCGGGAGTAATCGAGGTACAGCATCGACGCCACGGCGTCCACCCGCAGGCCGTCGGCATGATACTCTTCGATCCAGTGCATCGCGCTCGAAATGAGGAAGCTGCGGACCTCGCTCCGACCGTAGTTGAAGACATAGCTATCCCAGTCCGGCTGCACGCGCTGCTTCGGGTCGGCGTGTTCGAACAGATGCGTGCCGTCGAAATACGCAAGGCCGTGCTCGTCGGACGGGAAGTGCGACGGCACCCAGTCGAGGATCACGCCGATTCCCTGCTGATGGAGATAGTCGACCAGGAACTTGAAATCCTGCGGCGAGCCGTAGCGTGTGGTCGGAGCGAAGTAGCCCGTCGTCTGATATCCCCAGGAGCCGTAGAACGGGTGCTCCATCACCGGCAGGAACTCAACGTGCGTATAGCCAAGCTGCTTCACATGGGCCGCCAGGTCGAACGCCAGTTCGCGGTAGTTTAGCGAGCGATAGCCTTCGCCATGGTTACGGCGCCAGGAGCCGAGGTGCATCTCGTAAATCGACATCGGCGCGTCGAGCCGATTCCGCTCGCCGCGCGTGGCCATCCACTCGTGATCGTTCCAGTCGTAGTCGATCTCGCACACGACCGAAGCGTCGCTCGGCGGCAGCTCGTGGTGGTAGGCGAATGGGTCGGCCTTGTCCACCTTGTACCCGTTGAAGCGCGACGCGATGTAATACTTGTACCGGGCGCCCTGCTCCACCCCCGGCACGAACCCTTCCCAAATCCCCGAGTGGCCCCGCTGCCATAGTTGGTGACTCTGCTTGTCCCACTCGTTGAACTCGCCGATCACCGACACTTGCTCCGCGTTCGGCGCCCACACGGCGAAGTACGTCCCCGTGACGCCATGGTGATGCATCACATGCGAGCCGAGCTTTTTCCCAAGCTCGTAGTGGGTCCCCTCGTTGAACAGATAAAGATCATCGTCCGTCAGCAGGCTTACGTCGTGAAGGACGGGATCGCCCTGCCGTGCAGTGGTGACGCTCATCGCGGCTTCTCAATTCGGTGTCTCAGTGCGTTGATCTGGTCCAGGAGGTCTAGAACCTCGGGCATTCTGGAAAACTCTTCTAGCGAATAGCGCGCCTTTCGCAGCCAGTTGGGACGCTCGCTATGCGTTCCGGGCACATTCTGCGCGCGGGTTTCCAGCCATAAGTCCTCCAGATTAACCGGCACGAGCTGGGCTGGGCTGGCCGCGACGCTGCGCAGCAGGGCCGCAATCGGAACGTCCTGGCGCCCCTCGTCGAGCGGCATGGAACCGGCGGCCCGCAGTTGTTCCTTAAGCTGCGCGGTCACCTGGCGGCGATCTTCCCGCTCGCGTTCCGCTTCTTCAGCCGTGATTAAGCCTAGCTCGAGCCGGTCGCCGACGTCGTCACCGCGCCACCACGCGGCGGCCGGAGGCATGTCGTGCGTGTTGAGCGACGCCACCGACAGCTCGGCCGGCTTGTTGAAGCCCTGCCGGCGGCTCGGCTCCAGTTCATACGGCAGAATCCACATGCCGCCGATGCAGCGCCGCTCCAGGCGACGGTTCACCTCCGGCGGCACGGTCCCGAGATTCTCGGCCAGCAGCGTGCACTGGCGGCGGTGCGATTCCAGCAGCGCGACGGCGTAGAACTCGTCAGCGTGATAGCGAATGTACGTTCCTTGCGACTTGTCGACGCCCTGGGGAATGACAAACAGCCGGTGCCAGCCCATCGCATGATCGATCCGCAAATAGCGGGCGTAGCGCATGTTCGCCGCCAGGACCTCGCGAAATTCCTGATACCCGTCCTCGCGAATTCGCTCGGGATGCATCGGCGGCAGGCCCCAATCCTGGCCGCCGGTGAACATCGTGTCGGGCGGCGCGCCGGTCGTTGCGGTGGCCATATAAAGGTCCGGACGCCGCCACACGTCGTAGCCGCCGGGGTCGACGCCTACCGGCAAGTCGAGATACAAACCGGCGCCCGCGGCGTCGGCCCGCTTCTCCAGCGAGTGCAACTGCTCGGCCGCAATCCACTGGGCGTACGTGTGATAAATCGCGTCGGCCGGATTGTACTCGCCCTCAGGAATCTGGCCGTGCAGCGCTGCGGGCCAGGACCGCCAATCCGAATGCCGCTGGTCGAGCGCCGCGCGGAAGTGAGCATATTCTTCCACCTCCGGATGCGCATCGAGAAACCGCTCGAAATCCTCGAACCGCGCCGGCCGGCGCTCAAAGAACTCAGCGGCGAGCAGGCCGAGCGGTTCGCGCTTCAGCCGCAGCACCTCGCGATAATCAACCAGTTCCGCCGCCCGCAAGCGGTCGATGCGCTCACGAAAGCCGGCCGACGCAAC
>DASVCM010000662.1:0-4267 GCA_036381635.1 Lacipirellula sp. | reverse complement strand
GTGGATGTAACTGATCTCCTTGAGCTTCAGGGCGCCTTCCAGGGCAGTGGGGAAGTTGTAAAGACGCCCGAGGTACAGGAAGTTCTCCGCGCCGGCATATTTGGCGGCGATGCGGCGGCACTCGCTGTTCGTGGCGAGGGCCTTCTCGACCTGTTCCGGCAGCCGCTCCAAGTCGTCGATGATTCGCAGGCCGGCCTCGTAGCTGATGTGGTGTAAGCGTCCAAAATGGAGGGCCAACAGCGCCATCACGACGCACTGCGACGTGAACGCCTTCGTCGAGGCGACGCCAATTTCCGGGCCGGCATGCAGATAGACGCCGCCGTCGGCTTCGCGGGCGATCGTGCTGCCGACCACGTTGCAGATGGCCATCGTCGGGTGGCCCTTGCGCTTCATCTCGCGCAGCGCCGCGAGCGTGTCGATCGTCTCGCCGCTTTGCGTCAGCGCAAAGAGCAGGGTGGTCGGCGACAGCGGCGGATTGCGGTAACGGAGCTCGCTGGCGTATTCGACTTCCACCGGAATGCGCGCCAAAGTCTCGATCATGTACTCGCCGACCAGCGCCGCGTGCCAGCTCGTGCCGCAGGCGGTGAGCAGGAAGCGATCGACGGCTCGCAGTTGTTGCGGCGTGAGGTTCAAGCCCCCGAACTTAGCCGTCGCCGCATCGCGGTCGAGCCGGCCGCGCATCGCGTTGCGAACCGTCTCGGGCTGCTCAAAGATCTCCTTAAGCATGAAGTGGGGGAAGCCGCGGAGCTCGACGTCGGCGGCGTCGATGTTCAGCAGCTTGACGTCGTGCGGCACGTCGCCCTGGTCGCGATGAATGACGCGAATCGCCTCGGGCGTGATCACGGCCAGCTCGTGGTCGGCGAGATACACGATGCGGTCGGTGTGCCCCGCGAGCGGCGAGGCGTCGCTGGCGAGGTAGTTCACGCCGTCGCCGACGCCGATGACCAGCGGACTGCCCAGCCGCGCGGCGACGATCACGTTTGGCCAGTCGCGAAACACGACCGCCAGACCATATGTGCCGCGAAGCTGCACCACCGCCGCTTGCACAGCGGCAATCAGCGGCGCATAGGGATCGGCCGCGTCGTCGTGCTCCGGCGAGAGAGTAGCGAGCTCGTAGGCAATGAGGTGGGCGATGACCTCGCTATCAGTCGCGCTACGGAAGGAATAGCCCTTTTCGATGAGGCGTTCTTTAATAGGGCGGAAGTTTTCGATGACGCCGTTGTGGACCAGGGCCAACGCGCCGTCGCCGCCGAAGTGCGGATGGGCGTTCTGATCGGTTGCAGGGCCGTGCGTAGCCCAGCGCGTATGGCCGATGCCCAACGAGCCCTGTGGATTCTTTCGCTTGGCCAGCGCCGCGAGATCGTCGACGCGGCCAGCCGTCTTGATGACGCAAATCTGGCCGCGCTCGGCGGTGGCGATGCCGGAGCTGTCGTAGCCGCGGTATTCGAGTCGGCGCAGCCCGCTGAGCAAGAAGTCAGCGGCCGGCTCCTGGCCGACGTATCCAACGATTCCGCACATGTGTGGGGCTGGTTGCTCGTAATTGAAATTTCGGGCTTTGCTTGCGGGGAGGGCGAGGCTCATGCCGAGCCGCAGCGATTGGTACACACTTCTCGGCTCAGCCGGAGCCTCGCCCTCCCTAGCGTGGCGCCAGCAGCGTATCAAAGCGTGCGGTCTCAGGCCATGCGAATGTCAGGTGTAGGCGTTTCGCCGGCGTGAGACGCAGCATCTTGCGGCGCAAGACGCCTACACTGCTTGCGCCCCTTAAAGGGGGCTTGCGCTTGGCGGAGTAATTCAGTAATCTCTTCACCAGGCGCACAGCGCATGGAGCACTGCGCCGCTCATCCATCGTATGTCGGAAGGAGCTGACAATGCCGCTGAAGCTGGAAACGGCCCGCCGCGTGTTGGTGATCCCGGCGCGTCGCCGCTCGACTCGCCTGCCGGATAAGATGCTCCTTCGTGACACGGGGAAAACCGTGCTGCAGCACACCTATGAGGCGGCCTGCCGGGCCCGGCAGGCGGAGCTCGTGCTGATTGCGACCGACGATGAGGAGATCGCCGTGGTCGCGCGGCGGTTCGGCGCCCGCGTGGCGATGACCAGCCCCGATTGCCCGAGCGGGACCGACCGCGTGGCCGAGGCGGTGAAGCTGACGCCGCGGGCCGAGGTGATCGTCAATCTGCAGGGCGATGAGCCGGAGGCGGACCCGGCGGCCATCGATCGGCTGTTCGAGCTGCTTATGAATCACCCAGCGGCGTCGATGGCGACGCTCGCCACGCCAATTCGCGCGCGGGCGGCCCTTGAAGATCCGGCATGTGTGAAGGTGACGTTCGATAACGCGGGCCGGGCTCTGTACTTCAGCCGCAGCGCGATTCCGCACGCTCGGGAATGGGACGACCGGCTGCTGACGGCCGCGACGGCGACGTATTATCAGCACATCGGCATCTACGCGTACCGCCGGCCGCTGCTCATGCAGATGCCCAAGTGGCCGATGGGACGGCTGGAGCAAGTTGAGAAGCTCGAGCAGTTGCGGGTGCTGGAAAATGGCGCTGGCATTCTCGTCGCGGTGACTGAGCACGCGACGCGGGGGATCGATACGCCGGAGGATTACGCGGCGTTTGTGGCCCGGCAGCGGGCGGCCTGAGGTTTGGTCAGGCTTGCTTGCATGGCAGTCGCGAAGATGCAAGCAGTGCGCCGACCGCCGCGAGGGCCGCTAGCGGGTAAAAGTGCAGCAGCAGCCGCGGGAGGTCGCCGGTTATCGGGATGGCCCAGTCGAGTTCCGGCCAGAGGCAGAGGCTGCCGGCGATCAGCAGCGGCCACTGTCCGCGCGTGGCGCCTGTTTCACTGGCGCGTCGCCAGAGCCAGGCGACCGGCAGAGTCATCAGCACGAAGTAGTGGGACCAGCAGACGAGGCTGGCCGTCATCATCGCGGCGGTGAGGATGCCGAGAGCGGCGATGGGTTCTAAGCGGCGCCGCCAGACGACGATATAGGCGCCGGCGAGCGCCGCTACGGCAAGAAGTTTGCCGCACAATTTTGTGAGATTGGCAGCGGTCGCGGAAAGCGGCCAGCCGAAGAGCTCGCCGCTAATGATGTTCACGAGGTTCGGCAGCGAGTAGTTGGTCAGGCTGGTGCCGACGCTCAGCTTGATGACCGGCAGGCCGTCGACGATGAAGCTTCGCCAGGTCTCGATTCCCGTTACGCCAAGCACGGCAACGCCGACAGCCGCGGCGGAGAGGCTGCGCCGGGCGAAGTCGCGCCATCCCTGCAGCCCGGCGAGCATGAACCAGGGAACGAGCGCCGCCGGATAGAGCTTCAGCGCCGCGGCGAGCGTCGCGAGGGCGGCTGCGGCGGCGAACCGCATGTTCACGTGCAGCAGCAGTGCGGCTGCCAGCGCTGCGGCGACCATGACCTGGACTTGCGAGTAATAGATCTGCCGCTGGAGCGTTGTCGTGTTCAGGACCACGCCGACAATCAGCAGCCAGCGGGCGTCGTCGGCGTCGATCGCAATCAGCCGCCGAGTGGCCATGAGCAGACCGCCGAGCGCGAGCGTCTGCAGGCCGACCCATGCCCAATAAGCGGCCGGCAGCGGCAGCCACGCGACCAGTGTGACCGTGCGAATCAGCAGCGGCGGATTGGCGCCGGTGGGGATGCGCCGGTCGTACTCCAGCCCCAACTCGCGGCAGAGCGGCTCCAGCGGCGTCATGTACGGGTTCTCGCCGCTGAGCAGAATGTTCGCCGAGAGATAGTAGTGGGCGAAGTCGTTGCGGTAGGGCGCCGTGCCGGTGTAGGCCAGCAATCTCGCCACGCCTACGAACACAAGCGCCCACGCGATCAGGCGCCATCCTGCGGAAGCGCTGGCGCTAGCGACCGACGGACTGAGCGGGGCGGCGGGTGCGGTGGCGGGCATGACCGGTCTCGCGGGCGATTCGGAGCGACTTACCAGCCTACATTGCCGCATTGGTGGCAATTGAGACGCCCGATTAGGCTCCCGCGCCATTGCCGGCCCGGCAGAACGGGCAACCGGCAGATTCGATACGACCCACCTCATGCCGGTGCGCGCGAGCGCCCACCGGCGGTCCGCGCAGGCTACGGCGTTCTAACCTTGGGAACAGGGCGATATACGCCCGATTTGGCTTGCCCCAAGGTGTATTCCATGGCAGAGACTACGCTCACCAATCTAAATCCGAGTGCGACGCTATCTCCGCAGGATGAGAAGCCGGCAGCGCGTGTTCCGTGGAAAGTCTGCGACGAAGCCAACGCTCCGCGGCGGC
>DASVCM010000661.1:0-3278 GCA_036381635.1 Lacipirellula sp. | reverse complement strand
CGTTGGCGCCAAGTGCAGGTGATGGATCAGGTCGCCAGCGAAGTCGCCGAGGCATATGCCCAGGTCACGTCGCGCCGCGAACAGATTGCATTGGCCGAGTCGGGCATCACCGCCGCTCGCGACTCGTACCGCCGCAACACCGAGCGGATCCAGGACGCGCTGGGCCTGCCGATCGAAGCGCTGCAGTCGATCCAGGCTCTTGATGCGGCCCAGCGCCAGTACGTCCGCGCGGTGGCTGACTACAACCGGGCGCAGTTCCGGCTTCACCGCGCTATCGGGTGTCCGATCCAATAGCACGTCCGGCCGAACCAATCAGGCTCGGCGCTCGGCCTCGCCCTCCCAGTTGCGGCCTCCTCTAAGTGCTGTCGGTGCTAGCACTTGCGGCGCACTTTGGGCATCGGACGTGCGTAAAGATTTCGGGAATAAATGCTTTATTTCGCCCCGAGATTTTGCGTAGAATGGCTAATATACAGCCGTACACTACGGAGCATTCGATGGTTCGCGCTGCTGAAAAGAGAAACAATTCGAAGACCGCGCGGGCGGCAGTCGTTTCCAACGAACAGATTGCCGACACGCTCACGGAGATTGCCGACCTGCTGGAGCGGCAGGGCGCCAATCCGTACCGAGTGCGGGCGTATCGCCAGGGCGCCGAGACGGTCCGCCACGCGGAGCAGCCATTGCAGCGGATTCTCGCCGAGAGGGGCGTCCGGGGGTTGATGAAGCTGCGCGGGATCGGCGACTCGCTCGCGAACGCCATTGAGAAGATCATCCACTCGAAGAAACTGCCGCTGCTCACGCGGCTGCGCGGAGGCGGGGCGCCGGAGCGGCTGTTCAGCACGGTGGCGGATATCGGGCCGAAGCTGGCGGCGCGGATTCACGACGAGCTGGGCATCTCGACGCTGAGCGAGCTGGAGGCCGCTTGCTGGGACGGACGGCTGGCGCGCGTGCCGGGGATGGGGCAGAAGCGGATTCGTGCGGTGCGCGAGTCGCTCGCCGGAAGGTTCAACCGCGGCGCCGAGCGGCCGGAAGGCGTAAGCCCGCCCGCGCCGCCCGAGGAGCAGCCGCCGGTGGAGGAGCTGCTCGATATCGATCGTCAGTACCGCGACCTTGCCGAACGCGACCGCTTAATGCGCATCGCGCCGCGACGGTTCAATCCCGAGGGCCGCGCGTGGCTGCCGATTCTGCACGCCGAGCGCGACGGCCGGCAGTACACGGCGATGTACTCGAACACCAGCCGGGCGCACGAGCTGGGGACGCTGCGCGACTGGGTGGTGATCTATCGCGAGGATAAGAAGCTGGGCGGCACGTGGACGGTTATCACTGCGCGACTGGGACCGCTGAAGGGGAAGCGCGTGGTGCGCGGCCGGGAAGCGGAATGTGCGGCGTGGTACGAACAAGAGCGTACATGCAGCCCCAACGGGGCGTAAGTCAATAGCCAGGGGCGTCAGCCCCTGGTATTCATGCGCATTACAATTTCAAGCCCCAACGGGGCGGCAGTAGGCGGGCCAGCGCACTGCCGCCCCGTTGGGGCTTACGATTCGTTATTCACGTTCGTACCAGGGGCTCACGCCCCTGGCTATTAACTGGCGCCCCGTTGGGGCTTCATTGCATAAGCTCGCTCAGCCGCTTTGCGTCCTTCGGCGCCGCGCTTTTTTGGTCGTTGTCGAAGTAGCAGTAGACGTCGAGTCCCTCGCGCTTCCACTTCTTGACGTCGGCCGCCCATTTGTTGAGCGTGCGCGGGCTGTAGTGGCTGTGGTACTCGCCGGTGGGGCCGTGGCCGCGGATGTAGACGAAGTCGGCCGTGACGATCCACGGCGAGGGGGCGTCGTGGTGGTCGGAGAGGCAGAGCGCGACGTTGCGCTTGCGAAGGATGTCGAGGATCGCGTCGTCGTACCAGCTCTGGTCGCGAAACTCAAAGGCGTAACGGCGGCGGCGCTTGGGGAGCATCTTCAGGAAGTTCGCCAGCCGCGGGGCGTCGGCTTTGAACTGGGGCGGCAGTTGGAACAGGACCGGCCCGAGCTTAGGGCCGAGCACCTTGAGCCGGGTTTCCATCAGTCCGATGCTGTTGGCGCACTTTTCGGTGAGCCGCTTCCAATGGGTGATGAACTTCGAGGCCTTCCAGGCAAACTTAAAGTCGTCGGGTGTTTCGTCGCGCCACTTCTTCACCGCTTCGAGCGATGGCGTGCGGTAGAACGAGCCGTTGACTTCGGTTGTGTGGAATTGTGCGGCGTACCACTCGAGCCAGCGGCGCTTGGGAACGTCTTCGGGGAAGAACGGGCCGCGCCAGGCGTCGTAGGTCCAGCCGGAGGTGCCGATCCAGACGTTGGGCATATTCGGGGATCTGAGGCGTAAACTATTGTCGGCGGGTGGCGGGAGACCAATTCGAGTAAGAGTAGGAGTATGAGTAAGAGTAGGATCGGATGATCAAATCCACTCCTACTCGTACTCTTACTCTTATCTTGATTCTCAATACCCGCGACATCCGCGGACCGTTTCTCTGCGTCATCGCGCCTGGAGCGCTTCGTCGATGATCCGCTTGAATTCGTCCGATGGGTCGATTTCTTCGGGCTCGGGCGGCACGCCGGCGTCGTCGGCCTGCTCGTCGGCCGCCTTGAAGAAGGCGCGGAGTTGTTCGTCGCTCACCTGGTCGCGCAGCTCCCAGTTGCCGTCGGCGTTGCGGACGGAGACGTGCTGCATCGCGTTGTCGAGGCCGGCCTCGTTGATCTTGCCGTCGACGGCGCCGCGGATGAAGCGGCGGAGCGTGACGCGGCCGTCGGCCTTCTCCTGCTCGTCGAGTCCGGAGCCCGCGATGTACTTGCCTTCGATGGCCGAGGCGACGAGCGTCGTCATCAGCGGCGACTCCTGGATGCTCGTGAGGATAAATTCCAACTGGCGGCCGTTGAGCCGGCCTTCGCGGAATTCGGCGGCGAGCCGGTCGATTTCGACGTGAATTTCGTCCTTTTCGCCGGCGGGGAGATCCGTGGCGTCGATGAACTGCTTGAGGACGTCGGCGCCGAGCGAGGCGGCCCAGTCGCGCCCATGCTGCGTGATCCACCAGGCGGCTACGGCGACGAACGCCAGCAGCATGACGAGCGTAATGAGGCAGCCGATGAGGCAGCCACTGACCACGCTCCGCTTTTTCTTCGGCGGATCGGCCGACCACTCGGACGTCGGCGGCTGGTAAGCGGGCGGCGACGCCGGCGGCTCGCGCCGAGAGCCGAAGCGGGGGTCTTCGACGTTGAATCGTGATCCGTCAGCCATGCGATGATTCCGGGCGA
>DASVCM010000660.1:0-2727 GCA_036381635.1 Lacipirellula sp. | reverse complement strand
AACGGCAGCCCCGACCTAGCTAGGTCGGGATTATTGGCACTCGATTGGCGTTCCTCTTTCTTGGTGCATGGCCATGTATCTCCAAACTCCCCACGGCATGACTCGGCGGCATTTTGTGCAGCACTTGGCCGGGGCCTCGGCGCTCGCGGGGTCGGCGATGGCGCTGGGGCACTCGCTGCGCGTGAACGCGGCGGAGCTGAAGCGCTCGCACAAGTCGTGCATCCTCCTGTGGATGGGCGGCGGGCCGCCGACGATCGACATGTGGGACATGAAGCCCGGCGCCGCGACGGGCGGGCAGTTCAAGCCGATCGCCACCGCTGGCGAGGGGCAGATCAACGAGCTGATGCCGCTGGTCGCCAAGCAGATGAACCGGCTGTCGATCGTGCGGTCGATGAGCACCCGCGAGGCCGACCATACCCGCGGCACTTACTATCTGCACACCGGCTTCGTACCGAATCCGAATGTGCTCCATCCGGGGTACGGCTCGGTCGTCGCCCATGAGCTGCGCGACAAGTCAAAGGACTTGGAGATCCCGCCGTTCGTGGCGATCGGCGGGGCGAGCGAGGGGCCGGGCTTTCTCGGCATGGCGTACGCGCCGTTCCAGGTCGATTCGAACGGCCGCGTGCGCGACCTCGACGCACCGGCCGACAAGGCGCGGATGCGCGACCGGATGCAACTGCTCGGCATGCTCGAAAAGCGGTTCATCGACCAGAACCGCGGCACGGCGGCGGCCGAGCACGCGAAGGTTTTGCAGAGCACCGTCGAGCTGATGACCAGCAAGCAGATGGAGGCCTTCCGCGTCGACGCCGAGCCGCAGGAGATGCGCGACAAGTACGGCGCCAGCGGCTTCGGCCGCGGCTGCCTGATGGCCCGGCGGCTGGTCGAGGTGGGCGTGCCGTTCGTCGAGGTTTCGATGGGCGGCTGGGACCTGCACCAGAACTGCTTCACGACGCTCGAAACGAAGCTCCCCGAGCTCGACAAGGCGATGAGCGCCCTGGTCGACGACCTCGCCCAGCGCGGGCTCCTGGAAAATACCGTCATCCTCTGGATGGGCGAGTTCGGCCGCACGCCGCGGATCAACGAGACGGCCGGCCGCGATCACTGGGCCCGCAGTTGGAGCGCGGTGCTGGGCGGCGGCGGCATCCCGGGGGGGCGCGTCATCGGCGCCACCAACGAAGACGGCACGCAGGTCACCAGCGAGCCCTACAGCAGCGAGGACCTGATGGCGACCGTCTGCCAGGCCCTCGGCATCTCGCTGGAGACGGTCTTCACCGCCTCGAACGGCCGGCCGATGAAGATCGCCAACGGCGGGAAGGTGATTGTGGATCTGGTGGCGTAGTTCCCGCATTGCGAATGCGCTAGAATGCTCCCGTTTCGGCAATTTTCAAACGGGAGCACTTCCGCATGAACGCAGAAGGAACCGCCTCGACCGCCGGCGAACCTGACTGGGCTAAGGCGGAGCGTGAACGGGCGAAGCGAGCAAACGCTCCCATTCTGATCGTACTCGCCATCTTGGCGCTACTGTTCCTCCCGATGACAGTCCTCGCGTCATCGGTTCTAGGTCTTATGGGCTTTGCAATGGTCCGTTCGGCTCTCGTTCATCGACAAGAGGGCTGGCCGTGGGGGCTAGCGTTCGGAATTGCCCTCTTGCTTTTCGGATTTGCCTGGATTGTCGTTGGCGGTTACCGCCTCTTTATGCAGTAGAGGCCGCACCTAACGCTGCTCGCCGTTTTATGTAAGAATCTGTGCAAATCAGAGGAGGTTGCCGCTGGCTCCGCTGTATGAGTCGGCGTCTTGGCGGAAGAGAACGGAACTGGGAATTTGCACGATGAAAGTCTTACTCACCGGCGGCGCCGGGTATGTCGGGTCGCACGCCGCGCGGCTGCTCCAGCAAGCCGGACATGAGGTCTGGGTTTACGATAATCTCTCCAACGGCCATCGCGGCGCGCTGCGTAATCTGCGGTTTATCGAAGGCGACCTGATGGACGGCGCCCGGCTGGCGTCGGCCTTTCGCGACTGCTCGATCGACGCGGTGATGCACTTCGCCGCGTATGCGTACGTCGGCGAGTCGGTGACCGATCCGGCCAAGTATTACCACAACAACATCGGCGGCACGCTCACGCTGCTCGACGCGATGCGGGCCACGGGCGTGGGCCGGATCGTCTTCTCCAGCACATGCGCGACCTACGGCGTCCCGGAGATTGTGCCGATCACCGAGTCGGAAAAGCAGGCGCCGATCAATCCGTACGGGTTCACGAAGCTGGCGATCGAGCACGCGCTGGCCGATTACTCGAAGGCCTACGGCATCGGGTATGCCGCGCTACGGTACTTCAACGCCTCCGGCGCCGCCGAGGACGGCTCGATTGGCGAGGATCACAAGCCGGAGACGCACCTCATTCCGCTTATTCTGCAGGTCGCCCTCGGCCAGCGCGACGAGGCGCTGGTGTTCGGCGACGACTATCCGACGCCCGACGGCACCTGCATTCGCGATTACATTCACGTTGACGACCTGGGCCGCGCGCACATCGCCGCGCTGGAGCGGCTGGAATCGGGCACGGAGCTGAAGCTCAACCTCGGCACCGGCGCGGGGGCGAGCGTGATGGAGGTGATTGAAGCCTGCCGCCGCGTCACCGGGCACGAGATTCCGCACCGCGTCGCGCCGCGGCGGCCGGGCGACCCGCCGCAACTGGTGGCCGATGCCAGCCTCGCCCGCAAGACGCTCGACTG
>DASVCM010000659.1:0-3442 GCA_036381635.1 Lacipirellula sp. | reverse complement strand
GCCTTGTCGGTGGAAAGCTGGACCAGCTTCCAGTCGCCGCGGCGGATGGCGCGGTTTCCTTCGTGCTCCCAGCAGAGCGTGCGGTTGGCGGGAGCGTCCTCGCCGCGGATCATGCCCTCGATGTTGCGGCCTTCGAGTTTGGGCTGGTCGTCGTCTTGTGAAGGCCTGGCGCCGGCGAGCTCGAGGAACGTCGGCAGGAGGTCCATCAGGTGCGCCGGGCCGTCGACCAATGAGCCTTCCTCACTCGCCGGGATGCCGGCGGGCCAGCGGGCGATGGCCGGGGTGCTGATCCCGCCTTCGTACATCGAAACTTTATGCCGCCGCCAGGGCGTATTGCTGACCGTGGCCCAGGGACGGGCGTAGCCCCAGAACGAATCGCGCCCGCCAAGCTCGGCGCCCGAGCGGCCGCGGTGGGGGTCTTCGGGGGCGCCGCCGTTGTCGGAGATCACCAGCACCAGCGTGTTATCGGCGACGCCACGTCTCTCAAGTTCATCGACGATACGGCCGATCCCTTCGTCCATGCCGGTCACCTGGGCGGCGAAGATCTCCATGCGGAGCGCCCATTCAGCGCGCTCGTCTTCGGAGAGCTCGTCCCATGGCTTCACATCGCCGCGATCCATGGGCGCCATTTGCACGGAGTCGTCGATGACGCCCATGTCGATCATCCGCTGGTAGCGCGCGTCGCGGACTGCCTGCCAGCCTTTGTCGTAGACGCCGCGGTACTTCTCGACGTCTTCCGGCGGGGCATGCAACGGCCAGTGGGGCGCGTTGTACGCCATGTAGAGGAAGAAGGGCTCGTCGCGCTGCTGCGACTCGGCAAGGAATTCGACTGCGCGATCGGTGAAGGCGTCGGTGGCGAAGAAGCCGTCGTGCGGCGGTTCGTAGTGCTGGTCATCTTCGACCATGAACGCCCGCGGCCCGGTGGATTCGCCGCCGAAATAGTTCATCGCTCCGGGGACGAGAGCGAACGAACGGTCGAATCCGCGGCGCACCGGCCACTCGCCCGGCCGGTCGCCGAGGTGCCATTTGCCGACCATGTAGGTCTGGTAGCCGGCGTCCTGGAGCAACTCCGCGACGGTCGGCGTCTCTTTCGAGAGATGATCGTCATACGACGGCCGGTCAGCGGCGTCGCGAATCCACTTGGCGTAGCCGTCGATCATGGCGCCGACGCCCACCTGGTGCGGGTAACGGCCGGTGAGCAGCGCCGCCCGCGAGGGGCAGCAGCGGCCGTTGTTGTAGAACTGGCGGAAGCGCACGCCGCCCGCGGCGAGGCGGTCGATGTTCGGCGTGCGGATTTCGGAGCCGTAGCAGCCGACGTCGGAGAACCCCAAGTCGTCGGCGAGGATGACGACGATGTTGGGGCGGCCTTTCTTGGCGCCAGTTTCCAGCTTCGGCTGCCCATCCGCTTGTCGAAGATCCGCCGTGGCGGGCGTCTTAGCGGCCGCCGCGTCAACCGGCGAGTTACGCCACTCTTTCGGCGGCTGATAGCCATCAGGCTTCTCAGCAGGCGCGATCGCCTCCTCCGGCTCCGACTCCCGGAAGTCGACGAGCTTCTTGCCGAGCGCGTCCACGACATCGGAATGTTCGGCGGCGACATTGTGCTTCTCGAGCGGGTCCTCCGCGAGGTGGAACAGCTCGAACTTGTGCGCCGGCGTGCGGAAACCGCTCTGCCGCAGGTCGGGGCCGACGACGACGAGCTTCCAGCCGTCGGCCGAAGTGACCGCGATCTGCTCGACGTCGCTGCCGAACTGGCCGTTGAAGTAGTAGAGGTCGCGATTCGTGGCGGCGGCAGCCGCTTCATCGGATGCAGTAGTGAGCAGTTTGGAAACGTCGACGCCGTCGAGCGGCTTGCCGCCGTTGGCCGCGTCGCCCTTTCCGGCCAGCGCTAGTAGCGTCGGCATGACATCGACGTGCATCACCGGCGCCGTGACCTTGCGGCCGCCTTCAATCTTGCCCGGCCACCACACCGCCGACGGCACGCGGACCCCGCCTTCGTACACGGTGAGCTTGGCGGCGCGGAGCGGATCGTTGTTGCCGCGGATGCCGCCGACGCCGCCGTTGTCGCTCATGAACCAGACGATCGTGTTCTCGAGGGCGCCGGACTTCTCGAGCGTTTCCAGAACGCGGCCGACGCCGTCGTCCATGGCCGTGATCATCGCGGCAAGCTTCTGCTTATTCGACGGCTTGCCGTCGCGCGGGCGGCCGTCGAGATGCTTGTACTGGTCGACGTACGACTGGGGCGCCTGCAGCGGGTCGTGCGGGGCGGTGTAGGGGACGTAGCAGAAGAACGGCTCGTCGCCGGCGGCGCTGCTGGCGATAAAGTCGCACGCGGCGTTGGTGATCAGGTCGGTCGTGTAGCCCTTGCGCCGCGTCGGCTCGAAGTCGCGATGCCAGTCCAACTCGTCCTCGCGAAGCTGCGTCCAGTAGTCCTGGGCGCCGTTGTAGCAGCCTTCGAACGCGGTGAAGCCCTGCGACAGCGGGTGCCACTTGGGGTCATGATGCCCCAGGTGCCATTTGCCGAAGGCGCCGCGGTGGGCGTAGCCGGCCTCCGCAAGGGCTTCGGGGAGCGTCCGCTCGCTCGGCGACAGGCCGAAATGAATCCAGGGGCGGACGACCGAGCGGCCCATCCCCAGGTGCATTGCGTAGCGACCCGTGAGGATGCCGGCCCGCGTCGGCGAGCACATGGGCGCCGAGTAGAAGCGGTCGAGCTGGACGCCCTCCGCGGCAATGCGATCGATGTTCGGCGTCTTTGCGAAGCCGTCGTGATAGCCGACGGCGTTCCAGCCGAGATCGTCGGCGAGGATGATGACGATGTTCGGCGCCGCCGCTTGCGGCTTAGCCGACGCCGCGCGAATCTCGGCAGGCGCCGCGCTCACTAAGGCTGCGATAGCTAGGAGCAGCCATACTTGCACAAACAGTCTGTGGGAGCGGTCTCTGACCGCGATGACGGCACGCCAAACCCATAATTCTCTGTAGTGGACCGCGGCATCGGCTTCGGAGACGCCTCCCACAATCGACTCCTTAGGTAATGCCGAGAAAGGTCGCAATGAATCACGTAGCCGTCGCATTCAACTGCCTCTTCTGATTCTTCTTTTCGAACGTCTCGCGCCGCAGCGGCTTCACCTCGAAACGGCTGAACGCGGCCTCGGTGTCGACGACCCGCAATCCCACGCTGCCGCGCGAATAGGCGTCGTCCTCGGCCCGCAGGACTTCTTCACCGTCGAGCTCCACGACGATCAAATCGCCGCGGGCGATGACGCGCAGCTCATGGTCTTTGCCGACTTCAATCGCGGCCGGCGCGTCGAGGATGTGCCGCCACCGCGCACCGTTGGTGGCGCCGAGCACCACGCGCTGCACGCGGGGAACGATGCCCACGAAGTATCCCTGCTGGGCGTCGTAGCCGATCGCCGGATCGGAGACGCGGAACAGGATGCCGGCGTCG
>DASVCM010000658.1:0-3847 GCA_036381635.1 Lacipirellula sp. | reverse complement strand
GGGTTCTCGTTCTACCCGCCCAAGGGAAGCGACCCCTGGGAGCATGTGCCGCAGGCCGCCGAGCAGCTTGCCGAGATCGCCGAATGCTGCCATCGGAGCGACCTCACCTTCGGGCTGGAAGTGGAGGCGAACCTCGTCGGCCAGAACGGGCAGCTCATGGCGGAGCTGCATCGGCGAATCAATCACCCGGCAGTCGTCACGATCTTCGACGGCGCCAACATCGTCTGCCAGGGCTACGATGCGCTGGCCACGTTCGAGCAGTACCGCGTGATGAAGCCAAGCATCGGCTGGATGCACATTAAGGACTACCTCGACCCGCGAGTGGACAAGCCGGTGGGCCATGTCGAAGAAGACGCCCTGAAGCACTTTGTGCCGTGTGACCAGGGCGACGCCGGACACGTGCAGATTCTGGCGGACTTCGCCAAGGAGATCCCCGCGCTGGAAAAGCGGCTGACGCGTCGTGGCATTCCGGGGGTGATTCTCGACCTGGAGCCGCATCTCAAGGGGGGCGGCCAGTATGGCGGCTTCAGCGGGCCCGACGGCATGTGCGTCGCCCTACGGGCGCTGCGGCGGATTCTCGACTTTGTGGGGATCGAGTACCACCTGCGCGACTTCGACGACGTGAAAGCCGCCCGCGGGTTCTGATGCGCTCTGATGAGCGAAGCGGGACCTGTCATTCTGAGCGGAGCGAAGAATCTAGCGGCACGCCAGATCCTTCGCTCCGCTCAGATAACGTTGCAACCAGGGCGGCTTTTATTGTCGTCCCCGACGCCCGCGGCGTTCGAGGACCAGCACCTGCACGGCGGCGACAATGCCAACGGCACACGTCGCGGCGCCGGCCCAAAACTGCCAGGTGTCGAGCGCAGGCGCCGAGGCCATCAGATATCCGGCCGAGACGGTGGCGGTGATCGCCACGATGATCTTGGTGATCGCCGACTCGCGCGACTGCCGGTGGCTGTGCGTGGCAATCGCGGTGCGGGCGGTGCTGTTGGCGATTTCCCGCAGCGCCGCCAGATCGCTCGCCAGCGGCACTTTTCGCGTGGCCTGCTTCAGCTCTTCGAAGCTGAGCGGCTGATCTGAGAGGAAGTCAGCCTCGGGCTGCGGATCGGTTGCAGCGGGTTCGCCAGGCGACTGGAGGAGCTTGGAGAGAACGCTTGCGGAAGGATCTTGAATGGCTCGCGGCGGCGGGTCGCCTGCGAACGACGACGAGCTGCTTTTCACCCGTCGCATCATGTTTGCCATGTACGCTTCGAGCGCCTCGTCCGACTCGTCCGCCGGGCTCGCACACGTCTGAGCCTTTGCCGGCGAGAGGAACTCGTCATCGATCATCGGCCCGCCGCGTCCGGGCAGAGGCGCCGACGAAGCGTCGTCCTCCTCGAGCAGATGGCGATACTTATCGATGAAAGATGTCGAGCTGTATTCGGCGACCGGCTGTTCGGCCGGCGGCGCGGCCCAAGCAGGGCCTTCAGCCGGCGGCGGAGTTGGGATCTCCGGCTGCTCGACCGCGGCGGGCGCCAACGCAGCATGTTCGATCTCGACCGCCGGGACCTCGGCGACTTCTGGCTCAGGTTCGTCGAATGCGTCGACAGCGGTGGGCGACGTCCACGGAGAAGCGGCTGACTCTGGCTTCGTCACCTCGGTACTGAGTGCGGTCGGCTCTGCAATCGGCTCCTGGGTCGCCGGCTCGAACGCGGCCCAACTTGCCGGTGCGCGGGCTTCCGGCGGCGGCGCCTCCTCAACCGGTTGGACGTTCTGCCATACATCGGCCGTCGGCTCGAACGGTTGCGGGGTAGCGGATTCGAGACGAGCAGTAGCCGTGGCGGCCTCTTCTGCACCCGCCCGCATTTCGGCAAGCGCCGCTTCCAACGCCGCGCCACGCTCGGTTTCGGCGTGATATCGTTGGGCGAGCCGCTCCTGCTCTTCTTGCGCCGCCTGCAACTGCAGTGTGATCGATTCCAACTGCTGTGACTGTTTAACGAGCGCGTTTTCAAGTTCGGCGACTCGGCTCAGTGCCGTATCATCCACGGCCGGCGCCGCCGGCGCATTTTCGGCGGCCGCCAGTTCCGCGGCGAGCGATTCGTATTCTGAGATCTGCGTCGCCAGTGCAGCCGTCGCCGCCCCAAGCTCGTGCTTGAGGCTGGTGATCTCTGCTATCAGTGGCGTCAGCCGCGCTTCGTGCTGTCGCCGGTGCTCCTCGAGTTCCTGCTGCAGCCGGTCGTCGTTGACGATGTGCGAGTCATAGGCGGCGCGGGCAAGGTCGAGCTCGGTCTCCATCGCCGAAAGATCCGCCGCCATGGCGTCGGCGTGGAACCGGGCGGCGCGAATGCCGTTGATTAGCGCCTTGGCACGTCGCCGAGCCTGGAAGTTTGCGGTCCATAGATGCTGGACCAGGCTCGACTGAAACAGGCTCGAGCTGGGGCTTTCGCCGACAGTTGCAGGCTCGGCCTTCGGCCGGGGGTCGCTCAATACTGGGTCTGGGTTCGTCCCGATGGACGGCGGTCCCCCGGCAGAGCCGGGGGCTGTAATGGGGGCAACTTCTTCTTTGTAAGCGAATGCGCCGTCGATTTGGGAATGGAAATCGAAGCTTCCGGCATTGCCGCCGCGGTCGAACTGCAATTCCCAACTGCCGATCGTCAGCCGGTCGCCATTGTTCAGAGCTGCCTTGCTGAAGTCGCGGCCATTGAGCTGCACGCCCGTGGCCCAGCGGGTGACCGAGGCCGCGTTGGCTTCGAGCGTAATCAAGAACTGCAGAGGCCGCACCTCGGGCGAAGGGATGCACACCTGGCACTGCGGGCTGGAGCCGACGGTGCATTTGCCGGCGGCGAGCCGGAGCGACCGCTGCTGCGCATCGCCGGTCCGCCGCAGGCGCAACATGGGCGCTAGCGGCACATCGCCGCACTGTGCATTCAGCTCTTCTGGTGCAGTCAACAGCGTCATCCGACGGAGCGAACCCGCTGCCGGGCCGGCCCCTCTCCTGTCTTGGGATAGAAAAGGTTAGGACAAAAACATCCAAGCCTCGTGCGGGAAGCGATTCTCGCGGCCCTTCCGCCGTTTGCGGCCCCAGGAAAAATCCGCGAATTCCGTAAAGTTCGATTACCCGAGCTTGAGGAATTTGCCGATTATTCGAAGACGAACCGCTGGGAGTCTGCTCGCGGCGAGACGCCCGCAGACGTTCCCGCGGGGACTGATGTCCGACAAGGGCCGCTCACGGGCAGATTGCAAGCCCCACGCCGGCCGCCGACCCGGCCCGCAAGTAGTTGATCCCTAAGGAAATACAGTAACAGCCTGGCGACATGCGAAAGTGCGGACTTTGGCTTTCGCGGCCGGCGACCCTTTTTGTGCAAGGTGCGTACTATAGTTACGGTGCAAGCCAGCTAGCCCCCCATTGGTCGGGTACTGGCACTTGTCAACCCCTGGCCACGACGAATCGGAACAGTCGCCGCGGCCAGTCCCTTTTTGTCTAGAGGCAACACCCGATACAGGCGGTAAACGAAGCCCAGGGCAGGTCATCGAGCTCCGAGGAAACCACGTCGCGCCGCTGCCGAAGAAGGTACACACCATGGCCCGCAAAGATTCCATCCTGAAGATGCGCGACTTGCTCATCAAGCGCCGCGACGCGCTGCGCAAGGCGCTGGCCGGCGACTTGAGCATGCTGAAGTCGCTCAGCGGCGAAAGCGGCGACGTCGTCGACGTGGCCCTCGACGCGGTGCAGGACGAGATCAGCTCGAAGCTCGCCGAGGTGGAAAGCCGGGAACTGGCGAACATTGAGGTGGCGCTGGAGCGGATGCGCGCTGGCAAGTACGGCTTGTGCGAAATCTGCAACGGCAAGATTCCGCTGGCGCGGCTA
>DASVCM010000657.1:0-2210 GCA_036381635.1 Lacipirellula sp. | reverse complement strand
TTCGTGCCAGTCCGATGGCCGCGTCCTCGCTTGGCGGCACGCGGGCCGCAAGCACGGGCGGAAGCGAGACCGTGTCGATCTGCAGGCCGGTCAGCCGGCGCAGCTCGATCTTCGCGTCGGTCAGATCCTGCATCGCCTCGTCCTGGCGGACGAGCGCGGCTTGCAACCGCTCTTCTGCCTGCTGCTGATCGGCGACGCTGATCGAGCCCTGCTTAACCCCTTCCGCGAGGTCGTTCACCAGAGACTGGTGAAACGTCACGTTGTCTTGCGCCGCGGCGGAGATTCGCTGCTGCAACAGGACGTTCATGTACTGCCGAGCGACCTGCAAGGCGATGAATTGCGAGCGCTCGACCACGCGAAGCGAGGCACCGTCGACACGCGCCGCCTGCCGCAGGAGCTCGCCCCTGCGCCGGCCGAAATCGATCAACGTCATGTCGGCCGTCGCATCCGCTTCGAGCGGGTAAAGCCAGTCGTTGGAAATCTTGAGCGCGCGGCGGGTGGCGTTCTCGAGACGCCGTGCACCGGCGGACGCCTCGAGATTGAGCCGCGGATAGTACTGACCCTGGGCCTGCTCGCGCTCGAACTGAATGGCTTCAGTGTTCATCTGCGCTTGCAGGATCTCGGGGTTCGACTGCATCGCTGCGGTGACCGCATCGTTGAGGCTGACAACGCCATCGGTCGATTGCGCAACCGCCGACGACGAGGCTGTGGCGAGCAAAGCGGCTGCCACAAGAGAAATAGTGCTCCTGATCATGGCTTTTCTCCCCGCCACTAGCGTTGGACTGTGATTTCGACGCGGCGATTCTGCGGCTCGCGCACGCCATCGGCCGTCGGAACGCGCGGCTGGCTTTCGCCCTTCGCCGAAACGGCGAGTGCCGAGCGGGGAATGCCTCCTGCCGCCAGCAGATCGGCAACGGCATCGGCTCGCTGCTGGGACAGCCGCTGGTTGTAGGCGTCCGAGCCGGAGCGGTCGGCGTGCCCGACGACGCTGACGCCCTGCCAGTTGCAGGTTGCCGCATTGTTCGTCACGAACTGAATCGTGCCCTGGGCATCGGCCGGCGGCGTGGCGGAATCGAAATCGAAGAACACTATCCGCGGCGTGGTGTCATTGCAGACGCTCGGCGGCGGCGGAGGCGCCGGCGGGGGTGGTGGCGGAGGCGGTGCCGGCACCTGCAACATGCGCGCGTGGAACAGGACGCACTTGCGTATGCTCGTCGCATCCTTAGTCGATGATTTGAGGTAGCCGAGGGCGATGCCGCATTGCGCCTTCGCATCGATCGCGGCGATGAAGCGCGGGTCATTGGCATTGACGATCGCCGGATCGGTGGACGTGGCCAGTGCCGAGGCATAGAGCGACTGAATCTCGCCCCGCAGGCCACCCACGTCCATCGCGAGGAGCCTTTCGGCATCCGCGCTCTCCTGGGCCGCGGCAATCCCCGGAAGGGACGCCCCTGCCATGATAATCGCGACCGCGGCTCGCCGCGTCGAATTCCAGCCCATTACTTTTCCCCTCACGTACAAAATTGTTTCAAGCGGCTGCTACCACGTGCTCCTCGACGGTCGGCATGGCCATCATCGTTGCGAACAGGGCGGCGTGGGTGTCCGTATGAGTATCGAGATGCAGGTCGAGCACGGCCGGGGCGTGCTCCGCATTGGCTGCGACCGGCGGCTGGCCTGCGGCTTGCGTTGAGTTCGGGTGCCAGCCGGCAAACTTGTCGACGATCTGGTCGACCGCATGACCGGCGAGTGCGTCGTTAAGGACGGCAGCGATCTTCGGCATGTTCTCGGTCGTCACCGCGCCATGGCCGTCGTCCGCCGCGGCCGTGGCCGCCGCGTGCGCGCCATTGCCGCCTTGATGCATTGTCAGCAGCGCTTCCATGAGACCCACGTCCGAGGGTCCATGTGCGCCGGGCGCAGGCGCGGACTCGACTGCGAGCGTCGCTTGGTCGGGCAGTTGCTCCGTCGTTACCGTGGCGTGCGATGCGTCGGGAAGGTGCGCGTTATCGCTGTCGGGAGCCTGATGGGATCCGCCCGAGCTGGCCGCACCGTGAGGAGCAGCGGGCGCCGTCTCGGCCGTCAGCTGCAGATTGGCAGTGCCGATCGGCTGCGAAACATGTTCGCCGAGCACGGAGCCCAGCGGCGCATCCGGCTGCAAGGCATGGGCGAGGGTAGTCACCTGCTCCGGCGCCGTCGGGGCCATAGCGGCGTGC
>DASVCM010000656.1:0-4164 GCA_036381635.1 Lacipirellula sp. | reverse complement strand
AAGACCAGCCGGGCGCCGGTAGTCCAGTGGCTCTGTCGCACGTAACTCTCGATGATCGCCGCCAGCACGAGCATCGCCGCCGTGCCCGCGCAAATTCGCCCTGCCTCGCGGCCGGCCAGCAGCAGGCTCTCGCCGCGTGAAAGGGCGCCGGGGCGAACGACGGCCCGGCCCAGCAGCAGGCCGACGCCGCCGCAGAGGATGATCGCGCCGAACTCCGTGATGCCGTGGGGTAGGATCCACGCCCACATCTCGGCGCGGATGCCGGCCTCGTGGTGAATGGCGACGAACACGCCGAGCAGCATGCCGTTGAAGATCATCAGCAGCACCGTCGGCGCCGCCGCCAGGACGCCGGACGCCATGGCCAGCAGGCTCACCTTCAAATTGTGCTGAAAGAGAAACGACGCGAAGATGAACTTCTCGCCGCCTCCCTCCTTGCGGCCTGAGCGCAAGACGCTCAGCAGTTGCTCGGGCTTGGAGCCAGGCTGGCGAGCATCTTCCGCGGGCCAGAGGGCGTGCGCGACGACCGGGTCGGCGCTGGCCGCGAAGTAACCAATCAATCCGCCGCCGATCACCAGCGCCGCGGAGATCGCATGTTGCCGCCAGGTTCGGGCGACCGCCCTCGGAAAGCCTTCGCTGACGTACCGCCGCAACTTTCGCAGCAGTGAATCCCGCGGCGGTAGATAGATCAGACTGTGCGCGGCCGCCGTGAGGCCGTTGAGATACTCGGCGAGCGCCGGATCGTTGCCGGCGGTCATGACGCGAGCCAGGTGGATCGTGGTGCGGCGATAGAGCTCGTCGAGTCGCTGCCGCTCGACCGAGGTGAGCCCGCTGCGCCACTTGCGCCCGCGCTGTACGAGCCGCTCGAGCTCGGTCCAGTCTTGCTTGTAGCGATCTACGAAACTGCTCATACTGGGTTGGTTCCGTTGGCTTTTACCGTCATTCTGAGCGCAGCGCAGAATCTAGCGCCCCGCCAGATCCTTCGCTCCGCTCAGGATGACGGCTGCGAGGGCTTTCATTTGCTCTCATCCTTGTCGTCGTTTACACATGCCGTCGCCGCTGCAATTTGAAACCCCCGAGAACGTCGTCGTCCAGTACGAAGTTGCGGGGCTGGGAACGCGATTCACGGCTTGGCTGCTGGATCAAATCTTCGTCACGGTGCTGTGCATCTGCCTGATCATCGCGCTGGCCGCGGCAGGCCTGTCGCTGGACATTGTGACCGAGGGTTTGCAGGCCGACGACGAAGCGCTCGAAAAGAGCTTTCTCTATTTCATCGGGTTTATGATACTCGTGTGGAGTTTGGGAGGGTTTGTCTATTTCTCGGCGGCCGAGCTGCTGCTGCGCGGGCAGACGGTCGGCAAGCGGGCGTCGAAGATTCGGGTGGTGAAGGCCAATGGATTTCAATTAGACGCCCCCAGCATTGTCATTCGCAATCTCTTCCGCGTGGTCGACCATCTGCCGCCGTTGTGGTTGATCCCGTTGTTCACGCCGCGCTCGCAACGGGCCGGCGATCTGGTCGCCGGAACGATGGTGGTCAGCGACGCTCGCAGCGAGTTGTCGAGCGTGCGAACCGTGCTCGCCGGGCGCAAGAGCGACGCCCAGTTCCGCTTCGACCGCGCCAGCCTGAAGAAGCTGGCGGCGGCGGACTTTACGGCTGTCGAACAGATATTGGAACGCTGGACGGAACTGGACGCGATGCAGCAGCGGCAGCTTTCGGAGGTGGCTTGTCTGCGGATCGCCAAGAAGCTGGGCGTCGACTGCCCGGAGCCGGACGCCCGGGTGCGATTCCTCGAGGACTTGCTGGCGGCGGAGTTCACTCGCCGCGAGCGGAGCCTGGCGTAGATGGCTGTTGCCTGTGCGGCGGGGGAGCCTCTTTTTGTCGCGAAGTTCGTTTTTGGCGACATAATTCTCATTCCCTTTGTTGATCAGGACTTACGTTGCCGCAACTATGTCGCTGCTGACGGCGGCGCGTCGGGCGGCTTCGGTGCAATTCCAGAACGGCAGCGATTTCGGCCGTCAATCGGCCTCATCGGGCTTGTGCGATTCCGGGATGTCAAAGACGGAGGCGACGATCTGCCAATCGACTCAGCAGCTCACTTGAACCTAGCAGAGTCGGTGGCCACTTTCAGCAAAAAGTTTGGAGAAAACTGCGGGCCGAAGGTAGGCTGCGATTACCCAATGACCAGGCGGCACGGACGGTCGCGCAACGCACACTTTTTCGCTTGAGCATGATGCGGCGATCGATACTTCTGATCAGCCTCGCGGCGGCCGGCCTGTTCGCCGTGAATCTGAGTAGCTGCGCCAACTACCACAGCCGGCCGCCGGGGCACGGTGACCTCTCGTTCGACATTTCACCGGCGGGCGACCAGCTGGTGTTCAATGCCGCCGGCGATGGAGGCCGCGATCTGTACCTGATGACGTTTCCCGAATTGCGGGTCACGCGGATCGCGGCGACGGCAGAGTATGAGGTCGATCCGCGATTCTCGCCGGATGGCAAGAGAATCGTCTATGCGGCTGGAAAGCCGGGCGAGCGGGCGGATCACCTCTTTATTCGATCGCTGACCGGCGACGCGCGGCAAATAACCTCGACGGAGGCGAACGACAGCTTGCCCTCGTTCTCTCCCGATGGGAAGCGCATCGTGTTCCTGCGAGACAAGACGTACAACTGGGGCGGCAAAGCCGCCAGTTGGGGAGGTGATGAAATTGCCTGTGTGATGGATGTTGACGGAAGTAACCTGCGAGAGCTGACACGGCCCAGGACGATGTGCGGGCATCCCCGCTTCTCGAAGGACGGCGAGTCGGTGGAGTTTTGGAGAGACGGCGCTATCTACGCCATCGCTGTGGACGGAGCGGACGATCCGCGGAAGTTACGAGAGCAAGCCGAAGTGTACGCGGCGTATTCTACTGACGACGCCAGCATCGCCTATTCGCAGGGCGTGTATTCGCCGGATTTGGAGATCTTTGTGGCCGATTTGAACGGAGCCAATGCCCGGCAGATCACCGACAGTGACGAGGGCTCCATGCATCCGCTCTTCACGCCGGATGGGCGCAAGCTGTTGTACTTCCGCGAATCTTGGCCGGGCGGATTAAACAGCGTTCCGAAGAAAAGCCTGTGGGAAGTTCGCTTGGCGGATGGAGAAGAAAGGCGACTTGCGGATTACGCTTTGTTCGACGATCCGCTTGGCTGGCGAAGGCAACGGCACTAACTACTGCCGAAAAAGGATTACGCCATGCGCCACTTTTTGCGTGACTTACAATTCCCGCCAACGTTTCGGGATTTCCAACAGAACGTGCTGCCCGTTCTGTTGAACGATTTGCTCAATTCTTTTCATCCCTCTGTAATGAACGCTGCCTGGCGTCGGAAGCGCTTGTTCTACAGTTCGTTGCACACTCCTGGGGTACGCGTCTAAGAACCAGATGAATTCCGCATACGTTGCAAATCCTTCGACAAACAATTCAAACTTCTCGCAGTCGGACGCGACTGCGGTGCGTCTTGTAAGCGGTTCGCCCGCTAGGCGCTCCCAGAGCGCATGCGACAATTCATGCACGACCGCAAACGCGATTCCAAATTCGTGGTTCCATAATCCCGGGGTGAATGAAACGTAGATCGTGTCACGAACATAACAAGCCATGCAGGCGCTTGCCCGCTCGGCGTGAGTGGAACTTAAATGCTCTCGCCACTGCTTGAGGCGGGACTTGATGGTCGATCGCCAAAGCAGCCGGGCTAGCCAGGAGCTCCGTTGCCGCTCCATGTCTCTCATAAAATCATTATCGATTTCTCGAAAGTCTCGCACCGCGATGTCGCCGAGCGCGACTCCGGTGCGCTTCTCGATTTTGGGCTGATATTCGCTGACCGCACAGCGGTATAGGCCGAGAAAGTACTGGTTGTCCGCCTCGGATAGGCCTGCACTCATGCCGCAACCTATGGAAAATGGCTTTGAAGGCGCGCAACTGCCCAGGGCCGATCGATGGGCCCGATTCTCTTGTGGGGGAACCGGGATCAAATCTCCAACGTGTCTTTCATTGTTCCCAAGGTGATGCCGGTTACCAGCCAAAGGATAAGGTTAGTAACGAGCACCACTACGTCGTATGGCCGCCCTGCATTGGCGCCGACAACGCCATGCGCCACGAGCATACTGGGTAAGCTGGTATACGCGCCTATGTAGG
>DASVCM010000655.1:0-5924 GCA_036381635.1 Lacipirellula sp. | reverse complement strand
ATAGTCATGCATCCGTCGCGGGCCGCTGATTTTCGTGGAGTTCGGTTGACGGTAGAATGAGGGGCATGAGCGACTCTGAACCAATGGCGGTGCTCAACCCGACACGACCCCGCCTCCCCGAATGGCTGCGCGTGAACCTGCCCGCCGGCCGGGCGCAGCAGGTCTTCAACATCACGCAGCATGCGGTGGAAGGGAATCATCTCCACACGGTCTGCGAGGAAGCCCGTTGTCCGAACATTCACGACTGCTGGGCCCGCGGCACCGCGACATTTATGGTCGCCGGGCAAAGCTGCACGCGCGGCTGCCGATTCTGCTCGGTCGAGACGCTCAAGGCGCCGCCGCCGCCGGAAGCCGGTGAGCCGGAGCGCCTGGCCGACGCCGTCGAGCGGCTCGGACTCGGTTACGTCGTGATCACCGTCGTCAATCGCGACGATATGTCCGACGGCGGCGCCGGGCACTATCGCCGCTGCGTCGAGGCGGTGCACGCCCGCCTGCCAAACACGGGCGTCGAACTGCTATGCAGCGACCTCGCCGGCAATTGGACGGCGCTTGAAGCGCTGTTGGTCGAAGTTCCGCTGGCGGTCTTCGCACACAATGTCGAGTGCGTCCCGCGGCTCGATCAGCAGGTTCGCGACCCGCGGGCATCATTTTCACAAAGCCTGGAGGTGTTGCGCCGCGCCCGCAAGCTGCGGCTGGATATTCCCACCAAGAGCAGCCTGATGGTCGGCCTGGGCGAAACCGACGACGAGGTGCTGGACGTCTTGCGGCAGCTTCGCGGCGTCGGCGTCGAGCTGCTCACGCTCGGACAATACCTCGCTCCGGGGCGTCCCGGCACGCGTTTCTTGCCAGTCGATCGCTATGTCGAGCCGGGCAAGTTTCTGGAGTGGGAAGTCGCCGCGCGCGAGCTGGGTTTCAAAGGCGTCGCCGCCGGTCCGCTCGTCCGCAGTTCCTACCGCGCCGAGACTTTGCTGAAAGAAGCCCTCACCGGCGAGCGAATTCTCCCCCCCGCCGTCCAGCTTCACCAGGTGAAAGCGATATAGCCGAGCCATCCTGGCTCGGCGCCCGACCAGAATGGCCGGGCTATATATCGAGCGCCAGCCATCGATCGAGAGTCAGCGCCGGCGCCGGAGACGCCACGCCGAGTCGCCTCTCTTCGACGAAGCTTTCGGCAATCGCTCGAACGTCGTCGACCGCGATGCCTCCGAAGCGTGCCGTCGCGTCACCACCCTGCGCCAGCTCGTCGAGCAGCTCAATCGCCCGCCGTGCATGCCGCTCGACGCCGCGTGCATTTCCCTCGCGCCGCTTCACCGCCGCCGCCGCGAGTTTAATCAGCGTCTTGAGCCATGTCGCCACTTGCCCCCGACGCCCAGCCGCATGCCACAGCGACTCCCACGCCTCGTGCGCCTCCCAATAGTAGCCGTGGTTGAACAAGTCGATGCCGTAGCGATACGCTTCCGAGTCCTGCCACTGGCCGTCCGTCAGCGGCGCGACCGGCTGCGCTACAGCCCCGTGCATGTGCCCGCGGCCATCGCTCACCGGATGCGGCGCAAACCCCGGCACATACGAATACGGCGGCAACGGCCGGCTCGAATACCGCGGCCTCGCTACCGGCGGGATGACGTTCATGGCACAGCCGATTGCGTCATATCGATCTCGACATGCGCCGTTATCGCGTCTTCCTCAAGCCGCCCCTCCGCACGCAGGCCGCGGAACCACGTGAGCAAGGGCAGCTCAAAATCCTCCGGCGGCGCGGTCAGCAGGAACCGATTCTCTGGCGTCAGTGCTGTAGAAGTCCACATCGGCATGCCGTCTTCGACTTCAGCCAACTCATATTCGCCGCCCAAGGGACAGACGAACTGGCCGTCCATCAGTTGCTCCGCCGTCTCGCGGCACAACTCCCGTGGCACATGGAGCTGATTGGCCAGCGTGTTCATCAGTCGGCACGCGGCGACTGACGTCTCGCGAGCCCGCATGTAGCCAAACGCGCTGACGGTGCGCGACAGTTCCGAACCCGTAAGATCGACAACTTCTATCCACGCCTGCGCCGGCTCCTCAGCCGGAACCATCTGCAATTGCGCCAACACGTTCTGCACCACTTCCGGCTTGAAGCTGATCAGCAGAAAATCCTCGGCCCGCCCTTGCCACGTTTCCTGCATCCCAGGGACTGGCTCTTCGGTCTGGGCCAACTCATCGCCAAGAAACAATTGAATCAGCCCGCCAGGCTTCGGCCACGCGCCGACATACATGCGCACCAGCTCCGCCCGCGGGGCGCCCGGTCCGAGGCGGCCATTATCCACGACCAACGGCGAGCGGAAGTCGCGAATCCCGAAGAACAGATGGTGGGGCTCTGCCGCCACCCCTAGAGGCAGCGGCGAGTCGAGCACGAACTCGCCGCGGATCATGTCCCCCGCAATTGGCGCCACTCGCTGCTCGCTTGGTTCGCCCAGCGTCTCGCGCAGCCGCCCGAGCTTTACGTCCTCCAGCGGCGTCGCCAGCACGTCGATCGACAGCGACTCGCCGCCTCCTTCGATCGGAACCCGGTGAATGGCAACGGCAACCGGCGGCGTTTGCCCAATCTCCTGCTGAAAGCGGCTCGCGAACGCGCGATACGCCGCCGCCTCGTCCGCGGTCACCGCTTGCGGCGCTTCCATGTCGGCGACCGGAACGAAGTAGCCGAACTTTTCGCGCAGCGTGTCCACGGGGCCGGCGTCCGTCATCTCCAGAGCGCTGCCGTCGAAGCGCTGGCCGAATCCCGGCGGCAGAATACCCGCCGCGATGAGCGCCGGCCTATCCGTCGCTTGAATCGCCTCGGCCGCCGCCTGCAGCCGGGCGAGCGTAAGCAGCTTCTCTTCGCGCAACGAACGAAGTCGCCGCTGCGATTCGATCCAAATCGCAGGACTGGTCAGCTCGCGAAAGAACTCCGGCGAAATGTACGCAAACAGCGCGTCCGGCCGCTCCGCCGAAAGCCGCTGCCTGACGCTCAAGAATCCAGCGGATTCGGCGAGCGATTGCTCCCCCTGCCCCGCCTGAATGAACCGCTGCATGAGCCGCCGCGACGTCGTCACCAGATGAAAGTCGCCGTCGGCCAGGTAATACGACCGCACGTCGCCGCCGGGCGTCGCGATGAGCGACACGTCGCGTCCCGCGATTTCCACAGTTGTCTCCGCGGCGTCGGGAAACTTCGCCAACGCCTCGCGTCGCTTGCTGTTGAGGTCTTGCGACAGCAGAAAGTTGCTCTTGGCCTGGAACAGAATCCCGAATGCGGACCCATCGTCCAGATACGGATCGAGTCCGATAATCGCCACGTCCGCAATCACCTGCGGCCCAAGATATTGCGCCAGCCCCGATTCCGACAAGGAAAGCTGCTGCTCGATCCGCTTACTCCCGTCGCTATCGATCGCTCGGCGCGAGACCATGTTCCCGAGGTCGCCCTGCCACTTCTTGCTCAGGCTGCGGAACCAGAAGTAGTTGCTGAAATTGCCGAACCGCAAGTAAAACGCCTCCGCCGGCACGTGCTCGGCGATCGGCTCAACGGCAACCTCCTTCAATTCGTCGGTCAGCGGAATCTCGTACCACGGCATTGGCGGCGGCAACGGCTGCGGCGCCTCCCCCGCCGGATCGCCCGGCAACAGCAATGCTTGGTCGATTGCCAGCCGATGCGACTCAGCGCCCAACAGTTCGCTCATTGCCGTCCGTTTGGGCGAGAAGGCCTCAAGCAGCCGCCGCTCCTCCGGCGGCAGCGGCATTCCCAGCCGCCGCGATAGATTCACCGCGACAAAATTCTCGACCACCGGCGGAAACTGCGGATCGGCGCGGCGCTCGCGCCAACGATTGCCGTATTCCCGCCACCACTCGGCAAGCAAGCCGCCATGCGCCCGCGCGTTCGACGCCGGCGCCACGCGCACCGACTGCATCCGCGGCGTGAACACCTGCATCTCGAATGGCTCATCGCCGCGGAACAGGAAGTACATCGTCGCCTGCCGCGGCGAGTCGATTTCGAGCAGCCGCCGCAGCAGTCGCCGAACGGGCTGCTCCATCAGAGCCGGATACAGCACGCGCCCGTCGGCGGTCTGCGCGGTAAACCGTTCATCCTCCAGCGGAACCACGGGGCCACCGCTGTCGATCGTGAACATGACGCGCCCCACGCCGAACGGCCGGCCCACGTACGCCTCGACCTCGGCCGCTTGCACGCGAGTCGTGTTCGCCGCCGCAATCATTGCGAACCAAACCGCCGCGAGAACCGCACGTCTTCCCCCGACTTGCGCCCCAATACCAAACCGATTCATGCGAATATCACCAAGATCGCGTAAACTGAACGAAGAATCGGAAAGCCGATCCGACGTTAATGCTACTGGCGCCTCGGCGATGTGGCAAAGTAGTACGCCGCCGTAACTTGCGGCAGCGGCCGTCCTTCGGGCACAATCGCGTTCTATGCTCCTCCCCCGCTTTTCCATCCGCACGATGCTACTGGTCGCCACCGGCGTGGCGATTGCCGCCATTTTCGCCGGTCAGGCCGTCAGCGGTCGCGTCTGGGCCTTGGGCGTGACGGTGGCGCTGGTGAGCGTCGGATTCTCACTCCTGACCCAAGCCGCGTTCTTTGCGGTTGGCTCCTGGGCGGCCCGGCGGCTGGGAGCCCAGGACATTGTCGCCCGCACCAGTCGCGGCGGCATCGAGCGCACTTCCGCCGCCGACGTCATTCCGCCCGTCCATCCTAACGGGGAGCTACTCAGCGACGCCTCATGACGAGCGCGACCCGTCCCCACGACCAAGCCTGGGCCTGCCTGGTTGCCGCCGCGCTCAGCGTGCTGCTGGCTGACAATGCGTCGCTCCGCGCGCAAAACGTGGCCATGCCCACGCCGCAGCGGCAGGTCCTCATCGCGCGGGGCCCGCGCGGGATGACTCCTTACGTTCTTGACAACTCCGGCACGCGGATCAACCTGCCGGTAAACCCCAACGGGCGGCTGGCCTATTCCCGCCAGAGCGGTTACCGACTCAGCGTCGACGCCTCCTGGCCCGGCCCTTACGGATACCGGCCTGTCGTCTTCACACTGCGACGCCAAAAGCCGGCGGTCGCCGACGAGCAGATCACGATCTTTTTCTCCGCGGGAGATTGGTACCCGCCGCGCGAAGAGGCGATCAACGTCACGCAGCACTTCGTCTTCCCGGCCGGCGCTACTAGGCAGTCGTACCGGCTGCTCGTGCCACGGTATCAGGATCAGCAAACCGCAACCTGGGAGGTGAAGATCGACGGCCGCTCCGACGACTTCCTCACCGTCGATAGCATTCACATGGGCACGGTCGTCGGTGCACAGCAAACCGGCTTGGGCGTCATGGGGCTGGGGCTGACGGCGGAGCAGGAAAGCATCTCGAACACCGTGCTGCAGACCGCGGCCAGCGGCGCGAGCGTCGGCTTGCGATCGATGACCGCCGCCAGGCTGCCCGACGACTGGCGCGAGTACAGCTCGATCGATGTGTTCATCATGCCGGCCGACCAGCTTGGTCCGCTCGCCGCGCAGCAGCCCGATAAGTTTGAAGCGCTGCTGCGCTGGGTGAAAACCGGCGGCAGCCTGTGGCTCCTGCAAGCCGGCAATCGCTGGGAAAACCTGAAGGGAGCCGAAGCGGCGCTAGGAGAGAATCTTGTGGTCAACAAGGACGGCCAGATCAATGCCGGCTCGGCGCCCCCCGACGCCGCCATCGTCGCGCGAGGCTGGAGCTTCCCGACCGTCGGCCAGCGCTCGACCGAAGCCTCGCAAGGCGCCCTGCTGCTCGCGGGGTTCGACACCGGCCAGCAAAAACAACGGCCATCGCTGCTCGGGGCGGTGCTCGACCGATTCCGGATCTCGCCCTGGGCCTGGGAATTCGTGGTGCGCGGCCATGGGCTGGGAGTGGTCACGGCATTTCGAGGAAACCTCGATGCCGCCGCC
>DASVCM010000654.1:0-3677 GCA_036381635.1 Lacipirellula sp. | reverse complement strand
GTAGCCGCGGGCTAACAGCCCGCCGGTGAAGTGCGAGCGGATGCAACACTCGCACACACTTCACCGGCGAGCTGTTAGCTCGGGGCTACTTGCCTGCTCGACCTGCAGCTACTCATCCATCGGTCGCTGGACGAGCACGATCCAGCCGATGCGGTCGCCCGAGTCGCCGTCCCGCTCCACGTCGTAGCGAACAGGCTCGAAAGCGCCCCAGTACAGCTCGCCGCCGTTGCCGGACAGCGGGTCCTGGTAGCCTACGAGAAAGTGCTCCTCGCCGCTGAACTGGTCGCTTTCCAGCGGCTCGGCCGCATCGATGGCCGCCAGCATCTCGTCGTCGATGCGCGCCAGATTGCCCGGCTTCAGCTCCGGATGATGGAGAATCAATCCGCGATTCCGCTCGCCGTTCTCAACGAAGTCTTCGTTAAGGCTGATCAGCACCACCTCGTTGCCGCCGGCGAGGTCCTTCTCCAGTACCGTGAAATCGTGCACGTTCATCGACATCGCCAGCACGCCGATGACCTCGCGCTTCGGCTCCTCCCCTGGCGCCCCCGGAATCTCTCCCCAAATGGGCACGGAGAACGCCACTTTCAGCAGCTTGCTCGTCGAGCTGCGATAGACGGCCGACAGATGATTCTTCTCGATCGGTTTCGTTGCCGACTGGAGCGACTCGTCGGACTTATCCAGGTCCCGGCCGCCGCCGTGAAAATAGTCGCGGTACCAATAATTCCCCAGCACGCTGTCCGGGTCGTGAGGACTGCGGACAAGCTGAATGCCATGCCTGTTCTGAATGAACCAGCTATTAACGATGACCTGCTCGCCATAGGCATGCGGCAACTGAACAAGCCAGTCCTGCAGGGCTTTGAGCTCCTGCTGCTGGCTTTTCAGGCGCTCGGGGTCGTCGCTTCCCAGCGCGGCAACCAGGTCGATCATCTCGGGGTCGCTCGACTCTTTCACCAGAATGTCGAATCGCTGAGCGAGCTCCGCGGGCATGTCACGCCGCGCCGCGCTGCGGGCAAAACTGGCGAGCGTAGTTCGCGCGTTTGCCTCGCGACGCTGATACGCCGCCTGGCTGCTGGCGTGCAGCACCCAGGCCAGGCCGCCGAGGAAAGCCGCCGCCAAGAGTATCGGCAGCGCCCTGCTCAATAACTGCCGCGCGGACAGAAGCGGCTCGCGGCGGCGTCGCGGCCGCGATCTGTGCGTGTCGACTTTAGAAATGCCGTTAGGCCGCGTCGGCGTCATCGCGCCGGTAACGGTGTCGGCCGAGTCGTAGCGCTTGATTAACCCCGGCAAGTCGTGGCCTTCGGCAAACGGAGCGAGCACCGCCGCCACTTCCGCCGGGGTCGCATGGCGATCTTCCGGCCGCTTCTCCAGCATCTTCCGCAGCACGTCCCACAACCGCTTCGGGAGCGGTTCGACGCCGGTGGAAATCGGCGGCGCCGCGGCCTTCTCGTGCGCCTTCTCCGGACGGAGGTCGGAGTCATAGAACGGCGGGTTGCCTGCCAGCAGATGGTACAGCGTGCAGCCCAGGCTATAGATGTCCGCCCGGATGTCGACGCTCGTAGTCTTCCACTGCTCGGGCGGCATGTACATGCCGGTTCCCATCGCCTTGTGGTCGAAACGCGTCAGGCGGTCGCTATTGTCAACGGCTAGCAGCGCGAGTCCCAGGTCAAGAATCTTCACGACCGCCCGTTCGCCTTCTCCGTGCTCGGTCAGCGACGAATCTGCGGGCAGCGACTCGCCCGCCACCAGCGTTACCATCAGGTTCGACGGCTTGATGTCGCGATGAACCATGCCGTTCTTGTGGATGTACTGCAGCCCGCGGGCCGCCTGGCGGATGATTTCGCACGCCTCGGCGATCGGCAGCGGCCCGTGCCGCGCCACAAGTTCGTCGAGGCTCACGCCGGGGATGTACTCCATCACCAGGTAATGGAGCTGATCGGTCGGCGCCGAGGAGTCGATCGCCACGACGATGTTCTTGTGCTCGAGCTGCCCAACGGCCTTGATCTCGTTGTAAAACCGGCGGATCACCTCGGTGTGCCCGGCGGCGACGAACTGCGGCTTGATCACCTTTACGGCGCGCACCCGGCCGAACTGCAGGTGATGCGCCTTGTACACATCACCCATCCCGCCGGAGCCGATGATCTCGTCGAGCTCGTAGTTGCCGACCCGTTTGAGCGCCGTGGCGCCGGCCGTCGACACGCCCCCCTGCCCTAGCGCGGTTTCGCCAAGCTGCGTGGGGACGACCGTCCACTGCCGCTCCGCCTTCTTGGGTTGATTCCGCATCGGCCGCGGGCCGTGATCGTCGTACAGCAGCTCGTGGACCTCGACGTTGCCGATCCCCTTCAGGCTGCGGCGGCCGTGCATGTGGAGCCGCACGCCCTCCAGGCCGACGTCGTCGAGGATGGCCATCACGCTGCGGCTGACCAGAATCTGCCCGCCCGTGGCGTAGTCGTTCAGCCGCGCCGCGTAATCGACCGTCTTGCCGATAAAGTTGCTCGGATCGTTCGGATCGATCTGCGGAACGCCCACATGCATGCTCATCCGCACGTCGACATGCTCGCCCGAGGGCGCTCGAATCGGATCGTCGCGATGGCTCTCCTGCACCGCGATCGCCCACTGCGCCGCCTGCACCGTGTGATCGAACACCAAGAAGTGCCCGTCGCCCGCCGTCGACACCACGCGGCCGCCAAGCTCCGCGAGCCCTCGTTCGATCCGCTGCCGGTGCGGTGTGAGAATCGACGAGATGAACGCCTGATCGCGCTCCGTGACGCTGCGACCGATCATCTCATCCTTGAGACGGACCGAGCCGCTGATGTCGGTAAACACGAAGGTTTTCAGCTCAGCCATAGGGGAGGAGATGCGGGCGGCGCTGCGATACGAAAGAGGGTTCAGGATTCGGCTTCAGGCGACGTACGTCATTCTGAGCGAAGCAATGAATCTAGCGTAATGGCAGATCCTTCGCTCCGCTCAGGATGACGCCCTCGGGCGCCTGAACCCTGAACCCCGAACCCTCTCCTAGGATTCTCGCATCCGCCCGTCCGGCGTCAATCGCCCCGCATATCCCCCTCCCTTGAAGGGAGAGGCTAGGGGAGGGATTGCTATTATTGAACGGATCTTTCTCCCCAGCCTCTTCGGCTGACACAAGGACGACTTAATACGAGTAGTAAACCGGCGAGTACCCAGTCACGTATCGAGTCACCCGGCCGCCCAAAAAGGGTCGGTATCTCGTCACGGTAGTGGAATAGGTCGTCGGAGCGTAATAACTCGTCGACGGAACGTAGTAACTCGTCGTGGGGTAATACGTCGTCGTCGGGACGCGATAGTAACTCGTGGGCGCCGAGTACGTCACCGTCGGCGTCGAATAGTACACGGTCGTTGGCCGGTAGTAGGTCACGTAGGGCGCCTGCGCCTGGACTGCCGAAGCGCTCGCGACAATCGCAATCACCGCGGCCATTGAAAGGATGAAGCGTTTCATAGTTCTGTTCCTCGATTCTGGTTTCAGCTCAGCAAGATGCGAAGCGCCCAAGGGGCGACGCCATCAAAGCGAGCGAAGAACGCCGCAGCTTGTTACAGATTGCAACCCGCGCGCCGAACTATCTAGCCGAGCCATCCTGGCTCGGCGAATTTGGCTAAGAAAGCAACGCCCGGGCAGGATGGCCGCGCCTATATACCCAGATTTG
>DASVCM010000653.1:0-4013 GCA_036381635.1 Lacipirellula sp. | reverse complement strand
CGGCCAGCGCCAGGTGGCCGTCCCGATCGTGCGGCAAGTCAGCCATCGTCTGGGCCCACTCGTCGATCAGCCCGCACCCCGGCCCGGTGTCGCCGGCGATGATCTCTTCCTTCTCGCCCAGCCACGTCACATTCGCGACGCCGCCGAGATTCAGCACGACCGTCGGCCGCGGCTCGCTGCTGAACAGCGCGCGGTGGAACATCGCCACCAGCGGCGCCCCTTGGCCGCCGCCGGCAATGTCGCAGCGGCGGAAATCGGACACAATCGGTAGCTTTAAGTCCCGGGCGAGAATCCACGGGTTGCCGATCTGCATCGTGATGCCGTCGGACGCCGAGTGCCTAACGGTGTGTCCATGGAACCCGACGATCTCGACCTTCTTCGCCTGCTTGGGGTTCTGCGCCAGAAGCTGCCGCACCGCCTCGACGTGGTGCTCGGAAACTTCCTTCTCGATTTTCAATAGCTCCGACAGCGGCACATCGTGCTGCGAGCCTTCGAGCAGCCGCCCGCGCAGGTCGTCGTCGTAGGGGAGGGTCAGCCCGCCGAGAAACCCCACCTTGTTCTCGCCGTCGGTATCCAACAGCGCGGCATCCACCCCGTCCCCGGAGGTGCCGCTCATCAGTCCCACCGCAACGGTCGCCATGGAAGTCGTTTCCCAGGTCTGAAGCTTTTGTCGAAGAGGTGCGCTGGCGTGTCCACGTGGCCCGTGTCGCCCCGAGGTCCGCCGAAGGGTCCGGCACGTGCACCGAACGCTCTGTGGAACGCATCGCCGAAGTCTGCAGACCGGACTCCTCGGAAGACCTCGGAGTGACAAAGCCCTGCCAGCCCCAGGTCCGCCGAGGGGTCCAGTCCGCCCACCGCCCAGCCGGCAGTGTAGCACTAGCTTACCGCCAAGTCCGTCCTCCGGAAGCAAAGCCTACGCAAAATCCTCTCGCAAATGCGCAGATTTCCGCGACCGATCGGTTACAATAAATCCTGACCCGCGGCCCGCTGTCAGTCGCGCCCGGCGACGGTACATCCACGCGTCACCGACTCTTTCCGATTATGTCTGCGCAATTGCAAGACGTTCGCACCATTGATTCACGAGATTCACGCCCCCGCGCCCGGCAGGTGGCCGTGCTGGTCGAAACCGATGATAGCTGGGGATGCAGCGTCATCCGCGGCATCGCCGACTACTCGCAGAACCATGGCCATTGGAATCTGCTGATCGACCCCCAGGACCACGATCAGCGCTCCGCGCTGCCCGACCTGTGGGCCGGCGACGGCGTCATCGCCCGCTTCGGCAACCGCCTGCAGGTCGACCAGATACGCAGCCGCAAGGTCCCCACGGTCAACGTCGACACGCTGTTCGAAGGCCTCCCCGGCATTTGTGACGTCGTTACCGACGATCACGAACGGGCCCAGCTCGCGTTCAACCATCTCCGCGACCGCGGTTTTGAGAAGTTCGCCTATTTCGCCCCGCCGAGCCAGCGCTACTCAGCCAAGCGCGGCCAGGAGTTCATCAATCTCGTTCGCGACGCCGGCCTGGAATGCCACGAGTACAAGCCCGGTTACCGCATCGGCCGCAAGCTCGGCTGGGAAGAGCAGCAGCGCCGCGTGAGCCGCTGGCTCAACTCGCTGCCGCGGCCCGTGGCCATCTTCACCGTCGACGCCCAGCGGGGCCGCCATCTCGCCGAGATCTGCCACATGAGCGGCATCCGCGTCCCCGACCAGGTGGCGATCCTCGCCGGCGACACCGACGATCTGATGTGCGAAGTTTGCACGCCGCCGCTGTCGAGCGTCGCGCTGGCCGGCCGCCGCATCGGCTACGAAGCCGCCGCCGCGCTGGACCGCATGATGAACGGCGAGCGGCCGCCCGCGCAGCCGATTAAGATCCCGCCGCACGGCGTCATCAGCCGCCAGAGCACCGACATCCTGGCCATCGACGACGACACGGTGGTGCGCGCCCTGCGCTTCATCCAGCAGCGCGCCTTCCAGGACATTGTCGTTAAAGACATTCTCCACGAAGTCCCCGTCTCGCGCCGCAGCCTGGAAATCCAGTTCCGCCGCTACCTCGGCCGCTCGCCCGCCGAGGAAATCCGCCGGGTGCGGCTGGAAAAAGGTCGCGAGCTGCTGGCCCGCACCGACATGTCGATTGGCGAGATCGCCTCCGCGTGCGGCTTCGCCAACGGCACGCGCTTCGGCGTCGCCTTCCGCAAGCGCTTCGGCAAAACGCCGCTTGCGTATCGCAAGCAACTCACGCGGAGCTAGAGCAGATCAAGCCGGCTTTGAACACGTCATTCGGAGGTCGGAACCCTGTCACCCCGAGGGGTCCGGCCGGCAGCGGGACGAACCCTAAGGCCCATTTGGGCGCTTTGTTCGCATATTTATAGCATCTTGCCGCGGACGCATTATGATGGGGGCGCTTGTCCAGCGCGTCCCCTGCGACCCCGCCGCCCTGCCGGGCCCTCGCCGCAGCCGCCGCGCCGAATCCCTCTTCTTGTGTGCTCATCGCTACGTCCGACACGCTCTTCCATAGGGAGTAACGACGATGTTTGCACGATTTGCAACGGCGCTTGCCCTCGCTCTGGTAATCGCGGCCCCGGCCAGGGCCCTCATCTTCGATGACTTCAACGTCGACGAAGGCCACTTCACGCTAGCCCCGACCTTCTCAGGCTCAACTCGGAACCTCGCCGCCACGTCCACAGCCGATCAGACCACCGCTGAACAGTTCGAAGGCGCCGGCAGCGAGCAGCTCGTGATCGAAACCACGACGCCTGATTCCTTCGCCCAAGTGCGGTTTCTCTCCGGCGGCGGCGGCAGCACGACAGGGCCCTTCGGGACGCTGCCCAACATCCCGTTCACAACCACCAGCGGGGACGACGGCTGGGTCGGCCTCGCCCTGAAGACCGACGTCCCCGGCTGGACCGTGCAAATGTGGATGGAGATCGGTTCGCCGGCAGGCGAGGACCTTACTAATGGCTCGGTCCCGAAGGAAGTCGCCGCCGACGGCCAATGGCATATCTACGAATGGAATCTCGACGACGACACCGGCGGACCCGACGGCTGGGGGCCTGTCGACATGATCGTCCCTGGCAGCGCCGTGGTCATGGGCGGCGAGCACACGTGGGATTCCATCGTGTTCCGTAATGAGCTGGCGCCGGCCACGTCCACGATCTTCATGGACTTCGTCGCCAAGAGCGACAGCGGCTCGATCACCACGGTTCTTCCCGAGCCGGGCGACGACGACGCCGACTTCGACGGTGATGGCGACGTCGACGGCGCGGATTTTGTCGCGTGGCAGCGCAACCTCGGCGCCGGCGGCCAGACGAACAATGATCTGGGCGACGCCGATGCCAACGGCACGGTGGAAGCCGCCGACCTGGAGGTGTGGAAAACCCAGTTCAGCGCTGGCGCTGCGGGCGTCGCCGCCATTCCTGAGCCAGCGCTGATCGGGCTTCTTGCTTCGGCCGTCCTGGCGAGCCTATTGCTGAGGCGTCGCGCTTAGCGCAGGCTTCACGACACTTTGGCGGCTCGCGGCGGATGCTACGGCTGCCGGGTGGCAAGCGCTTTCAACTGTCGAAGTCCGGTGGTAGTCACTACGGTTCCAGGCAACTAGTTGCCCAGACCACGCGCCACCCTCCTGCGCCAAACCGAGAAAGAATTGCGCACCTTTTGTTTCGACAGTTTCGCAAGCCTCATTATGATGAAAGATAACCGGCGATTCTGGAACGGAGACGCGGTCTATCTAGGGGCGCCCGCCCAGTAGACCGCTTCTTGCCCGCCGTCCCATGCGGTTCGGAATGCCCGCTCCGACGGTCGCCGCGCGCCACGATTCCACCGCTAGATACACCTACCCAGGCTTACACTCGCTTCTCGGAGGGAACAATGGTTACTCGTTTTGGATTAGCTCTCGCGCTCGGGCTGCTGCTGGCGCTGCCGGTGACCGCGCAAACCGTCGTGGTGAGCGATGATTTCGAATCCTATACCGATACAGCCGATTTCCTGCAGACATGGGTGCCGACCACCGGCAACGG
>DASVCM010000652.1:0-3263 GCA_036381635.1 Lacipirellula sp. | reverse complement strand
GTATGGCGACCACGACGTGACGGCGCCGCTAACGCTCCCGATCCGCTGGGCCGGCGATACGCCCGTCATTTGCGTCGACGAGCTGCCGATCCCCGGCCTCGGCGCTTTCACGGCCCGGGTGATGATTTACCGCGACCACTACGCCGGCTTCTGGGCCGGCAAAGATCACGGCGGCCACCTCTTCGGCGTCATCCAGCGCGGCAAACCCGAAAACGCCGAATCTGGCGACGCCGCGACGCCCGCGGCCGAGTGATTCCCGCGGCCGATTCTTCGGCTAGCGCGACAAATTGGCATTGCGGACGCCGTCGTCAAGTCCTTCGGGCGGCAGCGATGTCGCGTACAATCAAACGCTGTCCTTCGCTGCTTGTAACTGCCGTTGGCGCAGCCTTGCCCAAAAAATCGATTGTGGGAGGCGTCTCGGACGCCGATTACACTTTCCACCACAACAGCGTGTAGAGTGGCGAGCAGAAATCGCGGTCGGAGACCGCTCCCACAGAGTTTTTGGGCAAAGCCCGTTGGCGCTCCACGAGCCGCTCTCAACTCAACGCTCGCAAGACCATGCCCAACCACCTCGCCAACGAATCCTCGCCCTATTTGCTGCAGCACAAGGACAACCCGGTGGACTGGCATCCCTGGGGCCCTGAGGCGCTTGAGCGCTCTAAGCGCGAGCAGAAGCCGATCTTTTTGTCGATCGGCTACTCGGCTTGCCACTGGTGCCACGTGATGGAGCACGAGAGCTTCGAGAACGAGCGCATCGCGGCGATCGTCAACGAGCGATTCATTCCGGTGAAAGTCGATCGCGAGGAGCGGCCCGATCTCGACCAGATCTACATGAACGCCACGCAGATGATGACCGGCCATGGCGGCTGGCCGATGTCGGTGTTCCTCACGCCCGAGCTGAAGCCGTTCTACGCAGGCACGTATTTCCCGCCGACCGAGCGCGGCGGCATGCCGGGGTTCGATCAGGTCCTAGCCGCCGTCAGCGACGCGTGGCAGAAACGCCGCGAGCAGGTCCAGGAAATGGCCGGGCAGCTTTCCGAGGAACTCAACCGAGCCGGTCAGGCCGGCGGCGGGCACGGCGAACTATCGACGGACCTCGTCGAAAACGCCGTTAACCAACTGGTTCGAGCGTTCGATGCGCAGTGGGGCGGCTTCGGCCGGGCGCCGAAGTTTCCGCATGCCATGGACCTGCAACTGCTGTTGCGATTCTGGAATCGCACGGGCCATCCGCATTCGCTCGAAATGGTTCGCGTCACGCTCGACCGCATGGCGGCCGGCGGCATTTACGACCACCTCGGCGGCGGCTTCGCGCGGTACTCGGTCGACGCCCGCTGGCTGGTTCCGCACTTCGAGAAGATGCTGTATGACAACGCGCTCCTCTCGGCGGCGTACATCGAAGCGTATCAAGCGACCGGCGAGGAGGGCTACGCCCGCGTGGCCCGCGAGACGATCGACTACATCCTGCGCGACATGACCGACGCGGCCGGCGGCTTCTACAGCACCGAAGACGCCGACAGTGAAGGCGAGGAAGGCAAGTTTTACGTTTGGACGCCGGACGAAATTGAGCAGATCCTTGGAGAGGAGGCGGGCGTCGCCTTCGGGCGCGTCTACGACGTAACCGACGCCGGTAACTTCGAGGGGCGCAACATCCTCAACCTCCCCAAGACGCACGCCCAGTGGTCGAAGATCCTCGGCCGCGACGAGGAAGAGTTGTCCGCGGAGCTTGCTTCTTCGCGACAGAAGCTATTCGAAGTCCGCAAACAGCGAGTCCACCCAGGCAAGGACGACAAGATTATCGTCGCCTGGAACGGCCTGATGATCGACTCGCTCGCACGAGCGGCAGCGGCGCTTGATGAACCGCGATACGCCGCCGCGGCAACGAAGGCGGCTTCGTTCATTCGCGAGAACTTACTCCGTCCAGACAGCCGCCTGCTCCACACGTGGCGGCATGGCAAGGCGAAGCTCGACGCTTACCTCGACGACTACGCGGCGCTGGCCAATGGGCTGATTTCGCTCTACGAAGCCACGTTCGACGGCGATCAGCTTGTCGAAGCGGCTCGACTACTCGATGTCGTCCTGGAGCACTTCGCCGACCGCGACGCCGGCGGCTTTTACTACACGGCTGACGATCACGAACAGCTCATCGCTCGGAACAAGGACGTCACCGACGCCAGCGTTCCCAGCGCCAGCGGTCTCGCAGCCACAGCGCTGGTGCGGCTCGGCAAACTAACTGGGAAGCGCACCTATTGGGAAGCAGGCGAAGCGACTTTGAGGAACGCAGCCGGCATGATGCAGCAGGCGCCGACGGCGATGGGACAAATGCTCCTGGCACTCGACTTCTACATCGGCCCGACCTATGAAATGGTCCTCGCCGGCGACTCGGGCAATGAGCACACTCAATCGGCGCTGCGAGACGTCCAGCAGCGATTCATTCCGAATAAGATCATCGCCGCCGCCCTTGGCAAATCCAACGAAGCGCCGCCGATGCTGAGCGAGTTGCTATCCGGCCGGACCGCCGGCATTGAACCGACGCTGTACGTTTGCGAAGGCTTCGCCTGCCAGGAACCGGCCGTTGGCGCCGACGCGATTCGCACGAAGCTCGACCAACTCACGCGAAGCGTTCGCTAGAGTGTAGCCCTCTCGCTCCGCGAGAGGGTCATCTCGCTCCAGCGAGATGACTACACTACTCTCTGATGTGCGGGCCAACGCCATAATCCTTGCCGCCGTGGATATCGCCGCCGTCGTCCTTGCCATCTTTGCCTACCGAGTACACGGCCCAGTCGTCGCCCTGTTGTTTGATAATGAGCGGATCGCCGGAGAAGGGATCGACCTTCGCATCGCTCGGCAAGTCCAGCTTGGACAGCGATGGCATTTCTTTCGGCTGCTCTGCGGTGGTTTGCTGCAGCGCATTGAAAACTCGCAGGGATCGCGAGACGGCGAGCCTCCGATTGGCCGCGCTGTAGGCCGCTTCCAAGCTTGCTTGCGTTTGATCCGCCAAAAAGCCGAATCCTGTGGGCGTCTTGAGAAGGGGCGACTTTGGATTGACGGTCGCCACATGCCATGGCTCGGTCGCACTAGGGAGCACTGCGTCAAATAGATCGAGAATCGCAATGTACTGGATCTTGATAGAGATGCCGATGGTGTTCGCCACTAGACCGCGGACGCCGCTGAATTGGTCTTGTATGCCGGAAACCGCGATCGCCCGCTCGCTTTTGAGCGTCCAGAGGAACGGCTGCAGGTCGTTTTGTCGCGCCAACTCCTGT
>DASVCM010000651.1:0-7351 GCA_036381635.1 Lacipirellula sp. | reverse complement strand
GGCGCTGGTGAAGATTGGATCGGTGCAGGCCGCGGCGATGATTACGTAGATGCATCCGCAGGCAACGATACGGTACTCGGCGAAGCTGGCGCAGACGTTATCTTCGCCGGCGCCGGCGCGGATTGTGTTTATGGTGATTCCTCGACCGTCACGTTGGATTCGGAGCATGGCGACGATTTCATAGATTTGGCTTCCGGCAACGACATCGCCTGGGGAGATGGGGGCGCAGACCTCATGTTCGGCGGCGACGGCATGGATACGCTCTATGGTGATAACGATTCGCTCGCCTCCCAATATCAAGGTGCAGATTTACTCGACGGAGGAGCGGACGACGATCTGCTCTATGGACAAGGCGGGGACGACATTCTTATAGGAGGGGCCGGCAACGATCAGCTAGTCGGCGGAGAAGGGAAAGACATATATATCTTCAATCGAGGCGACGGCGTGGACGTTGTTTTCGATACACCGGCAACGGCGAATGCCGTGGACGCAAGCATCGTTCGGTTCGGTGCAGATTTGACGCGTCGTCAAGTGAAATTCCGCCCCGGGTCTCTATTCCTGGATATTGGAGCAGGTGAAGGACTCCATCTCGAAGGCTGGGACAGTCTAAACCCGCAAGCATCCCCGATCCTGGGCCGATTGGAATTCGCCGATGGCGATGTGATGACGTATGGCGATGTCCTCGCACAGGGTTTCGATATCGACGGTACGGAAGAGGACGACGATGGTCATGATGACGCTCATCCGCTGCTGGTCGGTACCGGGGTTACGGATCGGATTCGCGGCTTTGCGGGGAACGATGAGCTACAGGGATGGGCGGGGAACGATGTGCTCGACGGCGGATCTGGAAATGACCGTCTGTTTGGCATGGACGGCGATGATTCCCTGGCGGGAGCCGAGGGCGCCGACGCGTTGGTAGGCGGAGCAGGCGCTGATGATTTGCGGGCCGGTGGCGGAACCGATGGGCTCTGGGGAGGGAACGGTAACGATTTTCTCGACGGTGGCGCAGGCGCCGATATTCTGATTGGCGGGCAGGGTGACGACCGATATGCGTTCGGCGCCGGCGATTCTGTATTCGACTTCGACGGTTTAACGACAATCGTCTTCGGTGCCGGGATTACCGCGCCGGATGTGACTTTGCGCCTCCGGGTAGTCAATACCCTGCCCGTCTATTCGGTCGAGCTCGGCGGCGCAATGAGCGATGCCGATCGAATGTTCATTCAGCTTTCATCAGAGGCTCAACTCGCTGCATTCGAGTTCGCCGATGGCACTGCTCTGGACCATGCAGCGCTAATGCGCGCGACGTTCGTTTCATCCCAGAATGTCCTAGGCAGTTCGGGGAACGACATACTGAGCGGGTATGCGGGCAATGACACCATTCGAGGCGGCGACGGCAACGACACGTTGAATGGATTGCGCGGCGATGACGCGGTATTCGGCGAGGCGGGCGATGATGCGCTCGACGGCGGAGCAGGAAACGACCAGCTGTTTGGAGGCGCCGGACTCGACACACTGACTGGCGGTGTTGGGGACGACAGGCTGGAGGGCGAGGACGGCACGGACATCTATGTGATCCGGCAAGGAGACGGAAGCGATGCCATCGTCGAAGCGGACGTGACCGGTGACGACGTGCTTCGCCTGCTGAATACGTCTTCTGCCTATGCAACGCTCTCGCGCAGGGCAAACGGCGATCTCGTTGTCACCTCCGATGGCGGCTCGAGCATCACCGTGGCCGGTCAGTACAGCGGCTCCCGAACTGGGATTGAGCGTATTGAATTCGCCGATAGCACGGTTCTTGTCCGAGCGGATCTGGACGCCCTCGCGGTGGCGCCGATCTCCGGTACCTCTTCGGACGATATCCTGATCGGTACGGAGTTCGGCGATACCCTGCTCGGTCAGGCCGGTTCCGACATCCTTGATGGAGCGGGAGGGGACGACATCCTGAGCGGCGGCATCGGCGTCGATACCTACGTCCTCGGCGCCCAAACTGGCTACGCAACCGTTGTGGAAGACGGCACCGAGGCGAGTGCCATACGGCTCGCCAGTGGCATTGAGTTCGACGACGTTCGCGCCGGGCGCGAGGGCGACGACCTCGTTCTACATGTACGAGGAGTGGACGGAGGTCTGACCCTTCCGGACTATTACGCCGGCGCGACCAACTGGACCGTGTCTGGCGACACGGATGAAAGCATCACTGTCGCCGAACTGCTCGATTACATCGAATCGATTACGCCTCCCGACACTGTCCCGGAGTTGAAGGCCGCGTATATCGACGACGCCGAGCTGCAGTATGCAATCTACCTTCAGAGCTTCGGGGCGAGCGGCGGGGTATTGGTCAATGTGCAGCCGCCGAGCGATGCCGCCGTCGTCGAGCGTAATGCGCCGTACAGCGAAACGGGTTCGAACGGGACTTTTTTTCTGAACATCGCTGATGTCACCGGTGGACCATCGACAAACCGCCTCGACATGCTGAGGGTCGTCATGGCTGATGCCGGCGCCGGTGACGACGTAATTCGCAGCGATTGGAACGGCTTCAGGAATTCGTCCACGAACACTTCGCTCGGGTCGTTTCTTTACGGTAATGCAGGGAATGACCAGATCGAGGGCACAGACGATGCCGATGTCATTCTTGGCGGAGCGGGGGACGACTACCTGGTTGGCGCTGAAGGCAACGACAAGTATTACGTATTCGCGTCAGATACGGGCGTCGATCTGATCGACGAGACTCTCGACGAGGTGCTGTTCCCGGGCGGATACAACACGTTCTCGTTCCCCAGAAAGGGAATTGATTCCCTCGAGCTGGTGGACGTGGCTTTTGATGACGTTACATTCACTCAAGGTCAATTCGACTCCACGCCGATCGCGCCGGCCGGAAAGGGGCGCGTTTACTCGACATTGGATATCTCGTGGAGGCCGGAGAGTGTGGTGCGCCTGATCCTCCCTGAACCGAGCCTAAGCAAGTTCGGCGTTGAGACCATTCTTTTCGCCGGCGGCAAGACACTGACGCTCGACCGGATTCTTCCGCAGATCGCACCGGAGACGAGCGGCACGCCTGGTGACCAGGTTACGGTGAACGGAACTGAAGGCGACGATGCGTTAGCCGCTCCGCAGGCAACGTCTTTTCCCGCGCCGGTTACCTACTACCGAACAACGCTGAATGGATTTGGCGGCAACGACAACCTGGACGGAGGGTGGGAAAACGATTTTCTTGACGGGGGCGACGGAGATGATTGGCTGGTCGGCTTGGAGGGGGACGACGTCCTGCGCGGCGGGCTCGGCAATGACCTGCTTGTCGGGGGCCTTGGTAACGACCTGTTTATCTTCGATCGGGGAGACGGCCGCGATCGGATCGCCGATTCCGCGGGCACACTGTGGCTAGAGCAAAACCGCGACACGCTCCGCTTCGGAGCAGACATCGCTCCGGGCGACGTCGGCATAACCGGCGATTCCCTGGATGCATATCTTGTGATCCTCGGTACCAGCGATCGCGTGACCCTCGGCGAGCTGATGGATCCGCTCGCGTCCCAGAATCACCCCGGTGTAGACCGAATCGAATTTGCCGATGGGACGGTCTGGTCACGTGCGGACATATTGAGTCGTATGGGTGCTATTCCAGGAACGCCGTTCGATGACGTGATCGGCGGGACGAATGAAGGCGATGTCATCAGCGGAGAAGCCGGGGCCGACCGTCTTTTCGGTTTCTCCGGCAACGACATTCTGCGCGGCGGTGACGGGGTGGATGACCTGGAGGAATGGGATCTGGATCCCCTGTTCACCGGGGGTGGTGGATTGGGAGTCGAACCGCCGTTCGTCGGCGGAGGGAACAACCTGATCGACAGTGGGGCAGGCGACGACTATGTCTATCACGAAGGCCATTCTTTTGTCATAGGGGGCGCAGGGAACGATTGGATCGACCTGTACGGAGACAACAGCGTCATAGCATTCAATGCCGGCGACGGCAGCGATACGGTCTACGTAGCAGGCAGCATGATTCTGTCGCTCGGCGGCGGCCTGACCACTTCGGATCTCGTGCTCTCCGAAGATGCCGGCGATCTGGTGCTGACCGCCGGACGGGATTCGCTGCGGTTTTCCCGGCAGTACGAGGCTGATCCGCGCGCTTGGCCGACCATGCGGCTGCAGATCGTCGGAAGCGACATTCGCACCTATGACCTGAACGCAGTTTTCAGCGACTTCTATGCAGCCCGGGCTGGGGATCCGGCCTTCCAGATGGCGCTCGCCACATCCTTGTCTGAGCACCTGACTTCCGCGAGCGTCAATGAAGCGTGGGCTGGCGACCTGGCATACGCTTATTCGCGTGGTGAGTTGGACACTGCGTTGAGCAATGCGGACATACAGGCTGTTCTCGCCGAGGCGGATTTCGGTACGCGGCCGCAATTCGTCGAGCGTGCGCCGGGGGCGCCGATCATTGGAGAAGACAATGGCGACGTAGTTCTCGGGACGGACGCCGGCGAGGAGATCAACGGAGGTGACGGGGCCGACTGGCTGAACGGAGGCGGCGGCGCCGATACGCTGACCGGCGGGGCGGGCGATGATCTTCTGACCGGTGGTCCCGGCGCCGATACGTACGTCTACAACATCGGGGACGGCGTAGATACGATCGCGGATCCGAGCACCGGAGCCGAGGGCAACGTCGTCCAGTTCGGCGCGGGAATTACGCCGGACATGCTTTCGCTGGGTCTCGGTTCGCTGCTGATCCGGGTCGGCGGCAGCGGAGGAGCGCTTCACCTCAGCTCGTTCGATCCTCAGGCAACGTTCGGCGTCCGCGACATAGATTTGTATCGGTTCGCCGACGGCAGGGTGCTCACGCAAGAGGCGCTCCTTGCCCGCGGCTTCGACATCGACGGAACCGACGCGGCGGATACGATCATCGGCACGGCGAGCATCGATCGCATCCATGGCGATGGAGGTGACGACGTTCTTTCCGGGGGCGCGGGTAGCGATACGTATATCTATAACGTGGGAGACGCCGCCGATGTGATCGTGGAAGGTGCCGATGCCGCTTCCGTCGACATCCTGAGTTTTGGGGACGGGATCTATGCGTCGATGCTAGATGTTTCGCGCGACGGCGACGATATTGTCCTCGACCTTCCGACTATAGGAGGAGAGGTCCGAATCGTTGGCTGGTTTCTGAATGCCGGCGGAACAGTCGAGCGCGTTGAGTTCGCTGACGGTCGGTTCTGGACCGCAGCGCAGCTCGAGGACCGCAGCACGCCGAATTATGCGCCAGTGCTGGCTGATCCGCTGGTCGATCTCGCAACAGACGAGGATGCGCCATTCGCGCATGCCATTCCTGCCGATGCGTTTTTCGACCCGGATGCCGACGACACGCTCAGCTACTCGGTAAGCGCTCCCGACGGTTCGCCGTTGCCCGCCTGGCTGACTTTTGACGCCGCTACTGCGACGTTCGCCGGCGTGCCCAGTAACGCTGACGTTGCAGCGATTGCGGTTCGAGTCACGGTCGCCGACGCGGCGGGCGAGAGCGTGTACGACGATTTCGTGCTTACGGTTCGGAATACCAACGATGCGCCGACGTTGCAGCATTCGATAGCGGATCAGACGGCTGTCGAGGACGCGCCCTACGCGTTCACTCTTGCCGCCGGTACGTTCGCCGACGTCGATGCGGGGGATGTTCTCGGCTATGAGGCTACCCTCGAGGACGGGTCGGCGCTGCCCGGCTGGCTTTCGCTCGACGAGCAGAGTGGTTTCTTCATGGGAACGCCCGGAAATGGGGACGTCGGAACGCTACGCATCACGCTCACTGCCACGGACAGGGCCGGCGAATCCGTCTCCGACAGCTTTCAGCTTGACGTTGTAAACACCAACGATGCGCCGACGGTCGCGAACCCGATTCCGGACCAAGTGCAGCCTCTTAGAGGGGATTGGATCTATACCTTACCCGAGGTGGTATTTTGCGACGTCGACGTGGGTGATTCGCTTAACTACTCCGCGGCGCTGTCGTCGGGTGCGCCGCTGCCGTTCTGGATCACGTTTGACGCCGCGAGCAAGACGTTCACCGGCGTGTTCGCGCATCCAATGCCGGAGAGCCCTTCCGGGCCGCTCACCATTCGCGTAACGGCGACCGACGCCAGCGGCGCGGAAGTGTCCGACGACTTTGCGCTCGATGTCGTGCATGTGATTTACGGCTCGCCGGCCTCTGAAGAGATCTTTGCTACGGAGCGCCGCGACCAGGCGTTCGGTTACGAAGGAAACGACCGGATCTGGGGCCGCGAGTCCGACGACCTGCTCGACGGCGGCCCCGGCAACGACGACCTGCACGGCGAGTCGGGCAACGACATCCTCATCGGCGGTGCGGGCGCGGATTGGCTCGACGGCGGCGACGGGAATGATTGGCTGTACAGCGATGGAGCGGACATCGCTGGGATTGGCGGCGGCACGGATGTGCTGTCCGGGGGCCGCGGGGACGATACCTACGTCGTTCGTCGCACGGGCGATCATGTGGCGGAAAGCGCGGGCGAGGGCGTCGATACAGTACTCTCCCGCGTCACTTGGACTCTGGAAACGAACGTCGAGAATTTGACCTTCGTCGGGTCGGCAGACGCCAATGGAATCGGGAATGCGCTAGACAACGTCATTACCGGAAATTCAGGAAGGAATACGCTGATAGGCGGGGCCGGCAACGACTCGCTCGACGGCGATGCCGGCGCCGACACGATGGCCGGCGGAACCGGCGGCGACACCTATCACCTTGGACGCGGCTACGGTGCGGATCTCGTCCACGAGAGCGACTCAGCGGCCGGCGACAACGACATTGTGCGATTCCTGGCGGAAGTATCCCCTGAGCAGGTATGGTTCGGACAAAGCGGCGACGACCTCGTGGCTAGCATCATCGGTACATCGGACAGCCTCACTGTCCGGAATTGGTATGCCGGCTATGAATACCGTATCGAACAGTTTTGCACATCGGACGGCAAGACTCTGCTTGAGGCTTCCGTTCAGAACCTCGTGAACGCGATGGCCGCTTTTGCGCCACCCCCGCCCGGCCAGGAAGCGCTGCCTACCAGTTACGCCGCGGCGCTGCAGCCGGTCATCGCGGCGAGCTGGCAGTAGGCACGCCGGACCGGAGGAGGAGCAGCGCCCCGAGCGCGGCGAGCGAGAGCGCTGCGGTAAGCGCGATCGCGGCCCGCGGGCCGACGTTGTAGAGCACCCACGCGTAGGAGAAGGGCGCGGCGGCCTGCATGGCGCGCGCGAGGACGGCGATGGTGCCCTGCCGCTCGCCGTAGCCGGCCTGGCCGAAGAGCGCGAGCGGCAGCGTGCCGCGCACTATGGTGATGAGGCCGTTGCCCGCGCCGTGGAGCAGCGAGTAGGCCAT
>DASVCM010000650.1:0-2420 GCA_036381635.1 Lacipirellula sp. | reverse complement strand
GACAGCAGCGCGCCGGCGGCGAGCGCCGCCGCGGTGATGACGCCGACGAACGCGAGCGACCGCTCGGCGCTGCCGTTCGCGATGGTGCGGACGCGGGCCGCCGCGGCGCGGCCCGAGAGCGAGGCGCCGGTGTGGCAGTCGCAGAGGAGGAGATGCGCCTCCGACGCGGTGAGGTCGAAGAAGCGCCGCGCATCCTCGTAGCGGTCGCTGGCGAGGCCCTGCAGCCGCAGCACCGGGTCGGCATAGGCGATCGCGATCGCCGAGTCGTCGCACCGCATGCCGGCGCGTTCGCCCTCCGCCGCGTACTCGATCTCGTGCAGCGGGCGGACCGGTCCCGGATGCCGCTCCAGGAGTTCGGCCCAGCGCTCGAGAAGCTGGCGCCGGCTCATCGGCGCGGCCGCATCGGCCGGGTAGACGGCGGCGGTCTCTCGGATGTCGTCGAGACGATGGAGCTTCATGGCACTCTCCCTTCCGGCGCGAGCCGCCCGGGCCGGGGCCGCAACGCGGCGGCGCCTTTCCGGAGAACGCCCAAGGACGGCCGCGCCGCTCCGGCCTACGACCATGGTCGGAGGCACACGCGCCGTCACTGGGCAAGCCCGCGGGAGCGGTTGTAGCCTTCACAACGGAATGTTGTCCGCCGGCAGGGCATGGGGCGTCGACCCTCATGCCGCACGGCCGGACGAGCAGTCGTCATTCAGCGTCCTGGCGTCTCCGTCGAGCTCCTTCGGCGGAGGAAAAGTCCCATGGGCCGCTCCACCGATCGCGACCGATGGGCGCACAGAGGGAGGAGGCGACGATGGAATTCCACGCGCGATGGCTTTCGGGTGTTGCCGGCCTTGCCGTCCTTGCGGCGGCCGGCCTGGTGACGACCCCCGCGGCGGCGGTCGATCCCCAGCGCATCGTCAACGCGGAGCAGAACCCCGACGACTGGGTCACCTACCGCAGCGGCTACCGCTCGTACAATTACAGCGCGCTCGACCAGATCAATGTCGGCAACGTCAAGAATCTGAAGGTCGCCTGGCAGCATTTCCCGGGCCGCACCACGCGCGGGCTGCAGTCGACCCCGCTCGTCGCCGACGGCGTGCTCTATTACACGAGCTCCTACAGCCGCGTGTTCGCGCTCGATGGCGCGACCGGCAAGGTTCTCTGGTCGTACTTCCCCGAGCTCGACGAAGAGCTCATCTCGATGCAGACGCACTCGCCCTACAACCGCGGCGTCGCGCTCGGCGACGGCAAGGTGTTCGTCGGCACCGTCGACGGCCGCCTCATCGCGCTCGACATGAAGTCGGGCAAGCCGGTCTGGGACACCAAGCTCGTCGACAGCGCCAAGCTGACGGTCGGCTTCACCGGCGCGCCGCTCTTCGTCAAGGACAAGGTCATCATCGGCAGCCAGGGCGGCGAATGGACCTCGCGCGGCCCGATCTTCGGCGTCGACGCCAAGACCGGCCAGAAGAAGTGGGAGTTCCTCACCGTCGCCGGCACCGAGGACGCGCTCAAGACCTGGGGCGGCGATTCCTGGCGCACTGGCGGCGGCGGCGGCTGGATGCCCGGCACCTACGACGCGGAGACGAACACGGTCTGGTGGGGCACCGCCAATCCCTCGCCGCTCTACGACTGGTCCGGCGCCGACTGGATGAAGAGCGGCCCGCGCCCGGGCACGAACCTCTACACCAGCTCCGTCATCGGGCTCGACGCCGACACCGGCAAGCTGAAGTTCTATCACCAGGAGCTGCCGCACGATAACTGGGACTTCGACAGCGCCGTCGGCGAATTCCTGATGCTCGACAAGGACGGCCAGAAGGTCGTCGTGCACCCGAACAAGGGCGGCTTCGTCTTCGTCTACAACCGCGCCGACGGCAAGGTGCAGAACGTCTGGCGCATCGCCAACAACATCAACTTCGTCAAGAACATCGATCCGAAGACCGGCGAGCTGGTCGGCCGCCGCGACCTGTCGCTCGGCGCGGTCAGCCCGCCGCTGTGCCCGGCGATCGCCGGCGCGATCAGCTGGAACACCGGCGCCTACAACCCGAAGACCGGGCTCTGGTACCGCATCGTCCAGGAGTGGTGCCAGGAGATGGAGGTGGTGAAGACGACGCCGATCGTCGAGCCGATGGCGCAGCTCAACATCGGCGCCAACTTCAAGTTCGTGGCCCCGCCCGACGGCAAGGCGCGCGGCCATCTCGACGCCCGCGATCCGCTCACCGGGACGAAGAAGTGGGAGGTCACCTACGACGAGCCGCCGCTCGCGAGCGTGCTCTCGACCGGGGGCAATCTCGTCTTCGTGCCGGACGCGCGCGGCGTTCTGCACGCCTACAACGCCGAGAACGGCCAGGAGCTCTGGTCGCACAACAACGGCACCGGCCACAACGGCGGCATCATCAGCTACAAGGCCGGCGGGAAGTAGTTCATCGCGGTGACGG
>DASVCM010000649.1:0-7603 GCA_036381635.1 Lacipirellula sp. | reverse complement strand
TCGCGACACAGAATTCGTCGGTATTTGGCATGGGGTTCGATTTTGCCAATCCTGGCGCGGACGCGGCCAATGCGCTGCAGCTTGGCATCTGGCAGGGAATGGGATATTCCGCGTCCGAGATTTACTCGTTGGCGGGATGGACCACTACTAAGCAGAACACGCTTATTTCAATGTATCTCGGTGCCCCCGGTGGTTCCACCGGTTGGCTTACCACCTTTGTTCCCACCGCGCCTATGGTGCTGGGCGTCCAGATCATGAATCTCCACACGTTTCAGTTTGACAGTTCGGGCAGCGAAGTGCTTCCTCCTCCTGACGGAAGAAGGATTAAGATGACCGGTCGCGCCCAAGACCAACTTATATATACGCCGCAGGAAGTCATCGTCCCCGAGTTGCCGTCATTCTTGACGGGCCTAACGAGTATCGCCGTCGCCGGGTTGTGCAGCGTTCTAGCGCAGATGCGCCGCCTCCGCCAGCCAGCCGGCGATGTCGCAGCTTAGCCAGCCTACCACCGTCGCGCTGCTAGCTGTTAGCGGATGCCCGCCGCTGCACGACTTAGGGCTTCAGCGACGCATCGGTTGGAGCTCGCCGCAGGAAGCGGCAGAACTGATTGACTTTCCATCGCTACGGGACGATAGAATGGGTAGAGCCTGCTATCCCACGGCGGCATAGGTGGCGTTGGCCTGAAAGTCCTCGCGATGCTAAAAAGTCGCTTATTCACAGTGTGTTTGAGGTTGAAGGCAGTCGCCCTAGTAGTGTCAGGGACGGTGCTGCATGCGCAGAATCCTTATCCGCGTTATGAGCCGGCGCGACCGACGGTAAGCCCTTATCTGAATCTTGTTCGGCCCGACGGAATCGGTGGAGCGTCGAATTACTACAATCTCGTCCGGCCGCTGCAGCGACAGCAAGAGTTCAATCAACAGCAATTGCACTTCAACCAGGCGGTCGCGACGCAGTTTCAACAGTCGCAGGATTTTTACTTGAGATCAGTGCGCCCCACTGGGGCGACCGCGGCCGGCTTCATGACGCACGACCGCTTCTTCCACACGCACGCACGCTAGCGGCATAACGCCGCGCCCAATCCTGGCGCGACCTCCGCCGGACTTCTCCAATTGTGCGGCAACAGAGCTTCTCTTCCCGTCGCGTGCGACGGCGTCACGGCAGAGCCGTCCACAAGCTCATCTTCCTTCCGTCCCTTGGGGGAAACTGCCGCTGTATCGCAATTTAACGGTTGTACCCAATGTACAGGATATTCCTGGCGTACCGGCGACGGCGCCGCCGATATTGCCAACATATCTACTTTTCGTCGACGAGCCGCCAGTAGCGGCGCAGAGACTGTTCGGGCAACGCCGGCCGAAGTTCCAAGCATCAAGTTCTGCACTATGCTCGCCTCTCGTCAAATCGCGGAGCACGCTGAACACCGGTACGAGGCGCCGTTAGTCGCCCGTAACTATCGGCGGCTGTTGGTGGCAATGAGCATACTGGTCGCGATCTTTGCCTTTGTCGGATGCCATACTCCGCACATCAGCAGCCCGCTTCATCCCGCCGAACCGAGGATCGTTGTAAGCGAAGTGGCGAAGGAAAAATATAAGACGGTCCTTCCTCCGTATCGCATCGAGCCGCCGGATGTTCTAGCGATCGAAGCAATCAATGCGGTGCCCAAACCGCCTTATAAACTGCAGCCGCTCGACAAGATCTTTGTCAATGTGGACGGCGTCCTTCCCGATGCGCCCATCTCGGGAACATTCTCCATCGGAGTAGCCGGACTGGTCGACCTGGGGCCGATCTATGGATCGGTGTCTGTCGCCGAAATGACCGCCGAAGAGGCGGGCGGCGCGATTAAACAGCATCTTAAAGCCAGCTACAACGATCCTGTTGTGTACGTAGCGATCGCTGAGATTATCGGCATGCAGCAAATTGCCGGCGAACATCTGGTTGGACCGGACGGCACCGTAACGCTCGGCGAGTATGGGTCGGTGTCGGTCGTCGGCAAGACCCTTGAGGAAGCGAAATCCGCGATCGAGCTGCATCTAACTCAGTTCCTGGCGGACCCTAAAGTCGCGGTTAGCGTCGCGGGCTACAACAGCAGCGTCTACTACATCATCACCCAGGGCGCCGGGCTCGGCGATAGAGCCGTGCGCGTGCCCATCACCGGTAATGAGACCGTGCTCGATGCGATTTGTCAGGTGCAGGGCACTACGTCCGCCTCATCGAAGAAGATGTGGATCGCCAGACCAGGACGCAACGATTGCGGAGAGGATCAAATCTTACCGGTCGATTGGGTAGCAATCACCGAGCGCGGACGCATCGACACTAACTATCAAATTATGCCAGGCGACCGCGTGTTCATCGCTGAAGACAAACTAGTCGCCGCAGATACCCGATTGGGAAAGATCTTGGCTCCGTGGGAGCGTGGTTTCGGTTTCACGTTGCTGGGAACCAATATGTTCAATCGGATCCGGTTCCCTCAAAGCGGGTCCGGGTTCTAACACGCCGCGAAGCATGCCGCAAAACAGCGGCAGTCATTACGTTGCAATGTTGAAATCAGCCTACAACCGCCGACATGCCATTGCTCTCGCATGCTCCATGCTTGCAATGCTTGTTGCTTGCCTGGGCGGCTGCTACTGGACCAGTCCGCGAAAGACAAATTGCAGCGACTGTGTGACCTATAAATCCGCTGCCTACGCCGAGTCGTTCAGTAAACCCAACATGTGCCGCATGGCTCCAGATTTGTGGTGCAATGGTTATAAACCAACGTGCTGGAGCCATATGGACTGCAACTGCGGGGTCTGCCCCACGGAAGGGCTTACCGCGCCCATGCCCTATGAACTTCCGCCAGTTGTGCCCTCGCCCCCGGAGGAGATTCCGCCGCTGCCAGGCCAAAGCGATGCGGCGCCCGTTCCTAGGAGGGCGATAGTCCCGGTACCGCATGCACCTGAATCTTCCGCGCCTCCAACCTCTCAGTCGGCGCCAAGCGTCGGCGCTCCGTCTGCGACAGCCCCAGCGGCGAAAACGCCAGCGACTGGGTCCTCTGTTGGCGGACTTCAAGAGGTGCTAAGCAGCGCTCCCCACGCGCGTGCGACGAACCCCTTCGCAGAAGTGCTCAAGCGAAAGTAGCTGCTGCAACTGGTCGGCTTCGGGGTGAGTCGACCTGTGACGCCCGCCGTCATCTATTCTCGGCGCCAAGGACCGCTCTACGTCAACTAACGGCGAGGGCGCGCCTGCAACTCTCTCGCTGCCCCAAGGCGCCGCTCCTAATGAGCGCCCTTGACACTTGCGCAATTTGCTTCGCACATGCGCAAAATGCTATTAAACCAAATATCAGACAGTACAATCCAGGGCGGAGGACGCCTATTCGAACGAGGCGATTCCAACCCCTCACCTATTGTGCTAATCGGAAAAGAGCGATGAACAAGCGCTGCCAGGTTGTACCGGCTGCAATTGCACGATCGCTAGTGCTGATTGCGGCACTCTCGCACGCTGCCCAAGGCGAGCTATTTCTCTTCGAGTTCACGGATGACGTCGGAGATCCGATCACAGGCAGCGCCTCGTTTGTCGTCAGCGGAGCTGACCTGTTTGTTACGCTGACCAACACATCCAGTGTGCTTACAAAGAATCCTAATGTCATCACCGGGATTCTGTTTAGCTCGTCTGCGAGCGAACTAGTGCTCCAGGCGGCTGAGGTCATGCCCGGCAGTAGAATATGGACGAGCAAAACGGCTTCGACGATCGTAGGCGGCACGCCGGTTGACTGGTCACAGAATTGGACAGATGACTTTGGCGATCATCCGCCGCCCGCAGGCTACTTCGGCGCCGGCGCCACCGGCTTTGAAGAGATGTTCCACAATCCTCCGAAATCGGCAACCGATTTCGGCATCATCTCAAGCGTCACCTTTCCGCAAACTACAAGCTCACCCGGCAATCCCAACCAGTTTCCCTACGCCGATAACTCGTTACGGCTCACCTTCCAAGCTCCCGACGCCGGCGATTTGACGGGCTCGACGTTTTCTAATGCCCGGCTCCTGTTCGGAACGGACGGTCGGCAAATTCCCGGCGAGATCGTGCCGGAACTGGGGAACACATCCATGGGGCTTGTGGCGGTCGCTATCGGAATCGTGACCGCCAGTTCGCTGAAACGGTTGCGCCCTCGGCTCGGTCGATTGCGGTAGCCAAGCGCCTTCAACAGCAGGTGCAACTCGACGTAGTCAGGCCGGAATACGCGCAAAAGTACCTGTTGGAAGCCGTGGCAGGGCTCGCCGCATCGCGTAGATGAGCCGCGATGGGGATGTGGAGCCGGCGAAAGCCGTTATGAGCCTTCCACCCAGCTAAGCGGGAATCGCGCGAAGGTGAGCGTCCCCGCGACTTCATAGAGGATTCCAATTTGGCCGTCATTCAAGATGGTCATGCACGAGTACATGCAGCCCCGCGGGTCAAGCAGCCGTCCCTCGCTCCAGCTTCCGCCATCGTCGCGGCTGGTGCGAATGGTTAGGGCCACGCGCTTCGTCGCGCTGTTGGGGTTGGAGAAAAGGAGCGGACCATCCGGGTGGCGAATGAGACTCGCCATGCATGTGGGATCGGCAACCGCGAACCACGGCTCTGACCAGCGACCCGCCGGCATTTGGCGAGGCTTCGTCGTCGGCGATTGGCCGGCGCGGTCAGCATTCGCCCATTTCCACCGCGCCCAGGCTCGCCTGCCGGCGCGCGACTCATTCCGCATGCTGAGCAGCAGCGATCCATCAGGCAGCTCGGCAATTTGAGCCTCGCTCGTCGGCGGCTCGGCCGGGATGGCCGGTGGCGAGATCTTCCATGTCTGGCCGTGATCGCGGCTATAGATGAAGCACGCATGCGGCGCCCCTCCAGCGTCCCGGAACTGAGCCGCAAAGATAAGCGCGCCATCCTTGGTTTGAATCCCGGCGCCGGGCCCTTGGAAGCACAGACGCCATGCAGGGTCTTTCACTTGGGCGGTGATATTGACCGGCTCTGACCAGGTTATGCCATCGTCGGCTGACTTCGTCAGAACGAGCTGCCCGGTTTCCTGAGGCTTTATGCCAGGACCCGATCCGTGCCACGCCCGGTCGCCTTTAGACCACAGGGCAGAAACGAAGATGACGCCCGTTTCACGATCGACGAGAATCGCCGGGTCGCCGACGCCATTGCCGCGGGAGTTAGGTACATCCCTGTCAAAGTCAAGAATCCGCTGCATCGGGCTCCACGTCTCGCCGTTATCGGTGCTGCGCATTAGCCCGACGTCGATATGTCCCGGCAAGTCGCCCGCCCCGTCGTGGCGAATGTCGAACGCCGCCAGCAGCGTTCCCCGCGGCGTCGTCGCCAGCCCGGGAATCCGATACGCCTTCGCGCCGTCGTCGCCGGGCTTTCTCAACACCTTGCGAAAAACATCGCTACCTGGTTCCGCCGCAATGGCTGGGCCGGCTAGGAATGCCGCGGTGAACACAGCCCGCAGCAGTAAGTTGTGAATACGTGCGGTCATTCGATTGCCTCGGGTCGGCTTCGGCGTGTGTAAATCGTCAGGCCCGTGAGATCTTTAGCTGATCCAGGAATCAACAGGCTGGCCGCCCATCCGACCAGCCAGCAAGTCAGCAAGCCGATTGCGCCATAGGTGAAAAAGTGGAGCGCCGTGGACCGCTGCACGTACGCCAGCACCGCAACGCTCGCGATGGCGCCAACCACCGCCCCGCGGCCATGGGCGCGGCGCGAAAAGATGCCTAGTGCAAACAGCCCGGCGAGCGTGCTGCCGGCCAGCGCTAACATGCCCAAGAAAGCGTCCCAAGCCGACGCGATGCGATACGTCGTCATCAGCAGCGCAATGGCCGTTCCTGCCAGCCCCGAGCCAATGGTCACAATCCTGGCGACGCGCAGCCGGCTGGCGTCGCTCATCTCCGGCCGCAACCGCGCGTGAAAATCGGTGACCCACGCAGTGGCGATGCCGTTCAGGCTGCTGGTTGGCTGGGCCGCCGCGAAAATTCCGGCGACCACTAAGCCGCCGAGGCCCACAGGCAGCTCGTTCACAATGAACTGCGGAAAGACGGCGTCGTTCTGCAGCGTCGGGTCCAAGCGGCCTGGGTTGAGCTTGTAGAACGCATACAGGGCCGTGCCGACGGCAAAGAAAAGCATCGTCGACGGAATCACCATCAACGCGTTCGTCCAGATCGCCCGCGCCGCTTGCCGCGCGTCGGGCGTTGAGATGTAACGCTGAACGACGTCCTGGCCGGCCGTGTACGAGCTGAGGGTGATGAACAGATTGCCAATCAAGATCACCCAGCCCGTGGCCAGCGTGAGTTCCGCCGTCCACGGGAGGCCGCCGAACAATTTGTCGTCTGTCTGGGCGATGCGCCAAATCTCACCGGCGCCGCCGGGAATGCTCAGCCAGGCCACCACCAGCGTGGCGAACGCGCCGGCAAGCAATATCACCGTCTGCGCGACGTCGGTCCACACGACGGATTCCAATCCGCCCTCGAACGTCATCAAGATGCAGAGCACGCCCATGATCGCAATGCACGTGCGGATCTCGAAATTGCTGACGGTCGCTAGCGCCAGCGCCGGCAGATACAGCACGATCGCCGTCCGTCCAAGCTGCAGCGCGATAAACGCCGCGCTGGCAAACCAGCGAATTGCCAGGTTGAACCGCCGCTCCAAATACTCATACGCGCTGGTCACGTTGAGCTGCCGGTAGAACGGCAGATAGAACCTGATGATGACGGGCGCCAGCAGCAGCACCGACAGATTCGCCAGCGCGAACGACCAATCGGTGACGAACGACTTGGCGGGTATGGCCATAAACGTGATGCTGCTGAGCATCGTCGCGTAAATGCTCATCCCCGCCGCCCACCAGGGAATGCGCTGGCCGCTGCGGAAGAACTCATCGCTGGTTCGTTGCTTGCCGACCGTCCATGCCACGCCAAGCATCACCAGCGGATACAAACCGAGAGCCGCGTAATTCCAGAAGCCGAAACGCGTCCGCCGCGACTCGGCTCGCAAGCTCCATACTTCCGGAGAGCGAACGCCGGGCCGACGCTCGCCGCTGACGACTACCCACCGATCGCGCCAGCGGGCCGTCGGTGTCGTGACGCTGGGCGCGGGCGTTCTTCCGACTTCCGACCAGACGTCGGTCACGGCGTTGTAAGCCAACACAGTCTTTGAGAAGCCGGGATGGTCCTCGGGCGGATCAAAGCCGACCCGTGAGCCATCGTCGCCGCCGAGAATCAGCACGTGCGAAGGACCTACGGCGGGAGCCGGCGACGGCGCTCCGGCGGTCGGCCGCGGCACATCCGCTACGCGCGTCCAGCCCGCACCGGGACGATAACGGTAGGCGTCTGCCAGATACGTTCGCTGCGGGGAGCCATCGGCGCCGGCCGAAAGATCGACGCCGCTAATGAGAAAAAAGCTTCCACTCTGCACCGCGGCGACGGCAAGCATCCGCGGCGGCCCGGGCCACGGTTCCAGCTCCTTCCACTGCGGGTTCTTCGCGCCAAGATCAAGGGCGTAGAACGTTTTCAGCGCCGCTACGGCGCTCGGAGAATCACTACCGCCGGCGACATAGAGCGTATCGCCCAGCATTGCGCCGCACGCATTGGCCACGGGGCGCGGC
>DASVCM010000648.1:0-4725 GCA_036381635.1 Lacipirellula sp. | reverse complement strand
TCTTTCACAAGAAATTCCATCCGCTGCATCAACAGCGGCCGCTCGGCCAGCTCACTCCACCGTTCAAGTTCGGCCGCGCCCTCGAGGCCCAGCCGTTCACCGCGAATTAGGTCTTCCAGCTCCGTCCGCCGCTGCGACGCTTCCGAGAACGTCTGATCGGTGGCCGTCTTGCAGTTCATCGCCGCTCGCGCAAGGGCGTCGCGCAATCCCGCGGCGTCTTCTTTCCAGCGAACGTCGCCGTTGTGCTCGGCGATCACTCCGAACAATACGGCCAGCACGCTGAACGCCGCGCGACAGTCCTTATAGCCGCCGGCCTTGAACTTCGTTGGGTTAGCAAGCGGCTCGCGCAGGCCGGCGACCAGTCGTTTGACTTCGCTCTCGAGCGATTCGCCGCTTACCAGCTTCGACCATGCAAACGGCTGCGACGAATTGGCCGATGAGACAGAACTTGGCGGACGGTTGCTGTCGGCGACCGCATCACTGTTGGAACGACTTGCCGGCCGTTCGCCTACGAGATGCTCGCGGGCGTCCTCAAAGAACAGGTCCAGCACATCCGCCGACCACTCCGGCGGCTTCGCTCGTCGCGGCCGCGTTTCCTCCGCCGCGAACAACGTCAATGGACCAATCGCCGCGACCGCCGCCAGTGAGTAGATGCCGCGATTCATCGGTTCGTCGCGATACCCGTCAGTTTTGTGGTCGTCGGGAGGGCGAGGCTCCTGCCGAGCCGTGAAGCGGGTACTCAATGTCCGGCTCGGCAGGGAGCCTCGCCTACCTTTTGAGACCAAGCCTAGCCCGCCGCCCTCTCTATGGTGTACTTTGAATCGCCTCTCGCGGGCAATAACGCCCTGGCCATTTCGCGCTTTCGGCCTTCGAGGAAACCAACACGACATGCCACACGACAGCCTCCTTGCCGAAGTCCGACAGGCCGCCGAATCTGGCAAGATCTCACACACCGCCCAGAAGAACATCAAAGCCTGGCTTACCGAGCCGCGCTATGCGGAATATGCTCCCGAGGTCAGCCGGCTGCTCGAGGAAGGCAACTGGCAAATCCTCGACGACGTCTTTTGGACGATCATCCCCTTCGGCACCGGCGGCCGCCGCGGACGGATGTACCCGGTGGGGTCGAATGCGATTAACGATCGGACCATTGGCGAGAGCGCTCAAGGGTTGGCCGCGTACGTCAAGGAGCATCACGGCGCCGACTCCGAGCTCTCCTGCGCCATCGCCTACGACACGCGCCATCGCTCCGAGCATTTCGCCCGGCTCTGCGCAGAGATTATGCTCGCCAACGGCTTCCGCGTCTACTTCCTGCAAGGCTATCGCAGCACGCCCGAGCTGTCGTTCTGCGTGCGCTACAAGCAGGCCTCGTGCGGGATCATGGTCACGGCGAGCCACAACCCCCCGAGCGACAACGCGGTGAAGGCCTACTGGTCGACCGGCGGGCAGCTTCTGCCGCCGCACGACAAGGGGGTCATCGAGCGCGTGATGGCCGTCGAGTCGATCGAACGCACGCCCTTTGAGACGGCGCTCGCCGACGGCCGCATCGACGTCTGCCAGGATGAGGTCGACCGCGCCTACATCGCAGCGGTTGTGTCCCTCTCAACGCCAGGCCCTCGCGACCTGAAGGTCGTCTACTCGCCGCTGCACGGCGTAGGCGCTTCCGCCGTCATGCCGGTGCTGGAGCAGACGGGTTTCAAGGAGGTCGAGCTATTCAGCCTGCACGCCAAGCCGGACGGCGATTTTCCGAACGTCCCCGGCCACGTGTCGAACCCCGAGAACGCGGAAGTTTTCGACGCGATCATTGCCCACGCCAGCCATTCGGGCTTCGACCTGGCCGTGGCGACCGATCCCGATTGCGACCGCATCGGCTGCGCGGCGCCGCTGACGCCCGCCAAGGGCGCCCCGTGGAAGACGCTCACCGGCAATCAGATCGGCGCGTTGCTCGCCGACTACATGCTTGAAACACGCAAGGCCGCCGGCCGGCTGACGCGCGACAGCTACATCGTGCAAACGCTCGTCACCACGCAGCTTGTCCGCCGCATTGGCGACAGCTATGGCGTGAAGACCTACGGCGACCTTTTGGTCGGCTTCAAATGGATCGCCGGCGTCATCGACGAAGTCGGGCCCGAGAACTTCGTCTACGGCACCGAGGAGTCGCACGGCTACATGGCCGGCACGCACGGCCGCGACAAGGACGGTCCCGTCGCCGCGATGCTGCTGTGCGAGCTGACCGCAAAGCTCAAATCGCAGGGCAAGACGCTCCACCAGAAGCTCGACGACCTGTTCTGGCAACACGGCGTCCACCTGGAGCGGACGGTCTCGGTGCAGATGCCTGGCAGCGAGGGGATGCTCCGCATGCAGGAGGTGATGACCAAGTTCCGCCAGGACCCGCCGCGCCAATTCGCCGGCGCCAAGGTCGTGCAGGTCCGCAACTACTTCGACTCGGCCATCACCATCTTCCCCGACGGCGGCAAGAAGTCGCTTGAAGGTCCGGTCGGCGACCTCGTGATTCTCGACCTCGAGCTGGAAGGCAATTACATCGCCATCCGCCCCAGCGGCACCGAGCCGAAGATCAAGCTCTACATGTTCACCTACGAGCCGCCCGAGCAGCTAGCAAACCTCGACGACGCCAAGCAGGCGCTCGATGAGCGGCTCAAGTCGATGGAAGCCGACATGCGCGCCTTCGCCGGCGTGTGAGCGTTATATAGCCCGGCCATCCTGGCCGGGGGCATTGCAGCCCCGGGCTCCGCCCGGGGGCAGCGCAACGTCGGGGCGATGCGACAACTGATGGACGCTAACCCCCGGGCGGAGCCCGGGGCTGCAAGTGTGTTCGCGCAATTACGCGTGCGTCCGTGACCGGGGGCAATGCGACGCGCTACAATAAACGCATGGACGCGTCCGCCCCGGAACAGCCGCAGCCGCCCGAAGTCCCCGCCGACCTGCCGAAGTCGCAGGTCGAGTTCTTCCTCCGCGCCGCCGAGAAAGTTCGCACGACCTTTCCCGATACGCCGGGCGTGTACCTATTCCAGGACAAGCTCGGCCGCGTCATTTACGTCGGCAAGGCCAAGAGCCTGAAGGCCCGCGCCGCGAGCTACTTCCTCAAGGCCGCCGCCGAAGATTCCCGCACCGCCCAGCTCGTGCAGGAAGCCTACGACATCGACTTCTTAGCCGCCGACAGCGAGGTCGACGCCCTCCTCATGGAAGCCCGGCTGGTGAAAGACATCCAGCCGAAGTTCAATCGCGACCTCCGCGATGACAAGACGTTTCCGTATCTGCAGATCACGACGCACGAGGACTTCCCGCGGGTCGAGATCACCCGCACGCCCCGCACCAGCGGCGTGAAGCTGTACGGCCCGTTCGCCAACGTCAGCTCCCTCCGCGGCGCACTGCAGGTGCTGCAGCGCGTTTTCAAGTTCCGCACCTGCCCGCTCGACATCGACGAGCACGACGAGCGCTGGCGGTGGTTCCGTCCCTGTCTGCTGGCGTCGATCCGCCAGTGCACCGCGCCCTGCAACTTTCGCATCTCGAAGGAAGAGTACCGCAAGGACATCAACCGCCTGCGCAAGTTCCTCGACGGCGGCCGCAAGCCGCTGCTCGAAGAAATGCGGGCCGAGATGCAGGAGGCGGCCGCCGCGCGCCGCTTCGAGCAGGCCGCCAAGCTCCGCGACGAAATTCAGATGCTCGAATCGCTCGAAGACCGCGGCGACCTCGACAAGCACGAACAGCCGGAGGTTTTCTATCAGGATCCGAAAAAGGGCCTCGCGGGTTTGAAGAAAGTGCTCGACCTGCCGATGCAGCCGCGCACGATCGAGGGCGTCGACATCGCCCACCTCGGCGGGACGGAGACGGTCGCCAGTCTAGTGCAGTTCATCGACGGCCTGCCGTTCAAGCCCGGCTACCGCCGGTTTCGCATCCGCGAGGTGAAGGGGATCGACGACTATGCGAGCATCCACGAAGTCGTCGCCCGCCGCTTCCGTCGGCTCGACGTCGAGGGCGAAGTTTTCCCCGACATCCTGCTGATCGACGGCGGCAAAGGCCAGCTCGGCAAGGCGATCACGGCGTTCGAATCACTCGGCGTCACGCCCCCGCTCATCCTCTCGCTCGCCAAGCGCGAGGAGCTGGTCTACATCATGGGCCGCGACGAACCGCTCCGCCTCAGCCGCCACGCTTACGCCTTGCGCTTGCTGCAGTACGTCCGCGACGAAGCCCACCGTTTCGCGCAGCACTATCATCACCTCCTCCGCAGCAAACGCACCCTCGGCGACAAGTAGCCTCGCGCCTATATAGATAACCAGGCCATCCTGGCTCGGCGCTTTGCAGCATGCTAAGTTTACGATTATGCGAATTACTACCGCCAAGCCCCTGCGAAACTATCATGTCGAGCTGACATTCGACAGCGGCGAGACCGGCGTCGTCGATCTCTCGTCGCTGGCGGGACGCGGCGTCTTTGCCGTCTGGAACCAGTCGGGTCTCTTCGAGCAGGTGTCTGTCACCGACGTCGGCGCTCTCCAGTGGCCGGGCGAGATCGATCTTTGTCCGGACGCGCTCTACTTGCAGATGACCGGCAAAAAGCCTGAAGACATTTTTCCGGCGCTGAAGCCAAGCGTTTGTCAAAAGTTTGCCATTGTACGTCATCGCGCATCATCATAGCCCCGGCATTTAAAGGGTTATGCATCTGCACGGAGCCCCAAAGGGGCGGAAGTTAATAGCCAGGGGCGTGAGCCC
>DASVCM010000647.1:0-10087 GCA_036381635.1 Lacipirellula sp. | reverse complement strand
GAAGTCCTCGTAGCGCGGCGGGGGGATGCGTTCGAGGCTGCGGTTGAGGTCGTACGAGAGGAGGCCCGCGACGCCGCCCTGGAATGGCGGCAGGCCGGGCGCTGGGGAAGCGTGCGGGGCAAACGTATTTAGCAATTGCTCAATCTCGCTGAGCGCCGGCTCGGCGGGAGCCTCGCCCTCCCGCCGAGCCGGCCGTTCGATCCACTCGAAGGGATCGGCCGCGACGAACGAGTACCGGCCGAGGCGCTGGTCTTGCACCGCGCTGTCAAAGAAGATGACGTGCGGCAGGGCGGCGAGACGGCGAAAGGCCTCCAGCGGCGTGAACTGCCCAGGGAGCGGCTCGACCAATGGCAGGCCAGGAGCGTTCATTCATCGACTCCTGGCGAGCCGGCGACATCGTCGGCGCCGCCGGCAGACTTGCGGCGCAGGTAATGGCGGGCCTCAGGCCGCGTCAAGAATCCCCAGTCTAGCGCTTCGTCCTGGCGGTAGTTCTTGTTGAGCGCCAAGGCCGTGGCCGCCTTGCACATTTCGTAGCCGAGATAGAACGCGTGCGAGGCGTCGAGGTTTTTGGGCAGTGTGCCGCCGGGGCCCGAGCGGCGCAGGCGCTCCATGAGCATGAACGGATCGGCGTCGTGCAGGTGCAGTCCCGCGCTGACGACATGGACTTCGCCATCGGCGGCGAAGATGCGGTAGTTGTTGTCGCGGATTTGGGCGGCAAGCTTATCGAGATCCTCCACGAGGGTTTCGTCGATCTCGGCGTCGCGGAGCATGATGAGCCGCGAGTCGAGATGCTTCGGCAGCACTCGATGCGAGGCGGCGTGGTGCATCAGCCGGCGGGCGACGTCGCATTCTCGGACGCTGGAGCGGGCCCAGTTGATGACCTGCGTGGTGAGGATGCTGCGGATGCCTTGCTCCTGGCAAAAGCCCAAGAGCAACGCGTTGACCCCCGCGGAGTCAACGTCAGTCAATTCGGTGAGGTTGCCGACGCCCATCATCATCTCGGCGTCGGGATAACGGCGGCGGACGTCGAGGTACCGGCCAAGGCTGGCGGCGAAGCCGAAGGAGATGGGTTCGAGGATCGGATCGATCCGCAACGGGACGCCGGCGCGAGCAACTTGCTCAATCGTCTCGTCGAGACCTTCGAGCGTCGTCGGCACGTCGGGCGTGACGACCACTTCGACGCCCCAATCGGCCGCGGCGTCGCGGTTGGTGCTGTTGACGCTGAGGACCAGCTCGGCCCCGGCGCGAGTGGCCGGGACGATCTCGTCGGGGTTCAGGCTGTCGATCGAAACGCGGTAGCCGGCGTCGTTGAGCGCCTTCACCGCGTCGCCGACGCCCTTCCATGTGTGGCCGGGCTCGCAGCCGACGTCGATGACATCGGCGCCGTCGCGGGCCAGGTCGGCGGCCTGGCGGAGGATTTCGTCGATCGGCAGCCGCGGGCAGTGGTTGATCTCGGCGATGATCTCGATGTCGTAGCGGCCATAGTCGGCCGGCGGCGGATCGCGACGGAAGTGACGCGGAAGCTGACGGAGGTCGCGCGGGCCGCGCTCGATTGGCGTTTGCGTTTGCGAAGTGAGCGGCGAGAGGTCGCCTTCGCAGTAGCCGGGGAGCATGATCCGCGTCGCCACGGCCGGGACTTGCCAGTGGCGGGCAATCCACTCGGGCGACATCAGCGCGGCGACGGTGATCGGCATGACGCCGATTGAGTAATCGAAGCCCACCTCCGCAGCGAGCGGCGCGACCACGGACTTCAGCGCGTGCTCGGCGAGTCGGCCGGTGATGAAGTGGATATGCTCGCGCATGAGGCGGTTGGTGATATTGAAAGCGCATTTAGCCGCGGGGTTCGCCCCGCGGTCCCGCCGCAAGTGGCGGGGCTAAATAACGGGCAATTGCATCGTGAGTTATGCGCGCCCGCCGTTGACGTGGATGATCTGGCCGGTGATGAACGCCGCGACGGGCGAGGCGAGGAACGCGGCGGCGCGGGCGACGTCTTCGGGTTCGCCCCAGCGCTTCAGCAGCGAGTCGTTAATAGCGTGCTGCTGCCAGTTGTCGGAGGCCTCTTCGCCCCAGGCGGTGCGAATCCAGCCGGGGGCGATGCCGTTGACGCGAACCTCTGGGGCGAGCGATTTGGCGAGGCTGCGGGTGAACGCCATGACGGCCCCCTTGGTGGCAGCGAACATCTCGCCGCTGTCGCCGGCCATGCCGATCTCGGCCTGGTCCCAGCCGATGTTGAGGACCACCCCGCGCCCCCGCTCGCGCATCCGTTGGCCGACGGCGCGGGACAGATCGATCGTGCCCTGTACATCGACTTGCCAGAGGGCGTCGAGTTTCTTGTCGAAGGACCAATTGGCCGCATTGCCGGTGAGGACGTCGACGCCTGCATTGTTGATCCAGACGTCGATGGCGTGGTCGTTCCAGGCGTGTTCGATGAGCTTTTGTCGAGCAACGGCGCTGCCGATGTCGGTAACAATCGAGATCGCTTCGCGCTGTTGTTGGCGGATAAGCGTACAGACTTCCTCGGCCGCCTGTGCGTCGCGGCCGTGGACGATAACGTTTGCGCCGGCGGCGGCAAGCTCCAAAGCGATCGCCCGGCCGATGCCGCGAGTGCTGCCGGTGACGAGGGCCCATTGTCGGGCGAGTGGAAGGGCGGAGTCGGTCATGATTTCGGTTGTAGTTTGGAGCATGCGGCGTGACAACAGGCGTTTGTAGCCTTTTCGCTCCGCGAGAAGGAATCATCTCGCAGAGCGAGATGACGACACTGGTGCGATTGCCGGTAAAAGCGAATCGCCCTAGGATTGTGCTGCATTCACCGATGATGGGTTGCCGCTGCGCGGTCAGTTCATCCTACGATCTCGGCGCCCTGCCAGGAGGGCCGGGCTATATAGGTCTGATACACATGTCTGACGCCGCTGTGACTTCCAAAAGTGAACCTTCTGCTGCACCGCGGCGGCGGCGTTGGTGGCTGCCGATGGCGTGGGTGCTGCTGTTGGCGGCGATTTGCACCGCGGTGTGGGCGGCCGGCTTTGAGCGCGGCGTCGTGAACTCGGTTGTTTACATTGCGTTTGCGCTCACGATTCTTGGCTGGGCCATTTGGATCGTACGCAGCCGGTGGTGTAACCGGCCGGTGCGATGGACGCTGGCGGCAGTGCTGCTGCTTGTGCCGGCGGCGGTGATGCTGCAGTTCTCGCCCGTCAAGCTGATCCTAGACGGCAACATGACGGTCGTCGATTGGCGGTGGCGGTGGGAGGAACCCGACATGAAGCTCGCGGCGCCGGTCGCGACGCAGGCTGCGTCCATCGAGTGGCGCGAGACGCCGAATGACTATCCGCGGTTTCTTGGCAATGGGTATTGGGCTGAGGTGAAGGGCGTCAAGCTCGAGACCGATTGGGAGGAGTCGCCGCCGCGCGAGTTGTGGCGCCACGAGATCGGCGCCGGGTGGTCGAGCTTTGCGATTGTCGGCGACTATGCGGTAACGCAGGAGCAGCGCGGCGACGCGGAACTGGTGGTTTGCTATGCGCTGCGGACTGGCAAGCCGGTGTGGACGCATTCAGACGCGGTGCGGTGGGATCCGATTGCCCGCGGGGCCCTCGGCGGCATCGGCCCGCGGGCGACGCCGACGGTGCATGACGGCAAGGTGATCACACATGGGGCGACGGGAATCGTCAATTGCCTCGATGCGCGGACCGGCAAGCTGCTGTGGTCGCACAAGACTCTCCAGGAGAATGGCGCCGAAGCGGTGATGTGGGGGAAGGCCAATTCTCCGCTGATTGTGGATGAATTGGTCGTAATTAGCGTCGGCGGAACGAATGACGCGTCGCTCGTGGCTTACGATATAGAGACTGGCGAAAAAGCGTGGTCGGCAGGGCGGCATCGGTCCTCCTATGCCAGCCCAGTGCTTACGGAACTGGCGGGCGTGCGGCAGATCGTGAGCGTGAACGAGGATTTCGTTACGGGCCACGATCCAACCGATGGCCATGTGTTGTGGGAATTTGAGTGGAAGGGCAACAGCGATACGGATGCAACAGCGTCGCAGCCGGTTCCCGTTGGGGATGGTCGCCTGTTCTTATCCAAGGGCTACGGCGGCGGGGCGGAGCTCGTTCGCATCGAGCGACGGGACGACGGAACTCTAACCGCAACAAGCCTGTGGAAGAATCGCTCGGTCATGCGGACGAAAATGGGGAATGTCGTCGTCCACGACGGGCACGTGTACGGTTTGAACGACGGCATCCTGCAGTGCATCGAATTGGAAACAGGTCGCAACCGGTGGAAGAAGCGGCGGTCGCCGGAGTTCGGTCACGGGCAGATCATGCTGGTGGGCGATGTGGTGCTCGGGCTGAGCGAGCACGGCGAGCTCGTGCTGTTTGCGGCTTCGCCGAAGAAGTACGAGGAGCTGGCGAGCTTTCAGGCGCTGGAGGGGATTACTTGGAACAATCCGGCGCTGGCGGGGAATGTCTTGCTCGTGCGGAACGCGACGGAGGCGGCGTGCTTTGAACTCCCGTTTCGCGAAGGGGAAGGCAGTGTCGCAGCGAAGTGACATGTACCATTACGTTCCTCCGGTTCCCTCCCGTCGATGGGGAGGGTTAGGGAGGGGTGATGAAGCCATGTATCCGCTGCATCCCCCTCCCCAACCCTCCCCACCAGGGGGAGGGGGCCGGAGGGACCAATCATTTCTTCGGCGCGTTTTCGAGGAGCCAGTCTTCGAGGATGATTTGCTTGATCTCCGGGGCGCGGAGCAGGGCGGTGCGGGCCGGCAGCAGCGACGCCAGCCAGGGGCGGCGCATCATGCCGGAGAGGGCCCGCCTTCGGTAGCGTTCGAAGGCTTTGCCGTTGCTCTGCTGGACGACGTTGTCGGCCAGGCGTTTGAACGTGGCGGGGATGAGATTGGGCTCCGGGCCGACGTGGAGTACGATTTTCGCCCCGCTGGAGAGCGTTTCGCACACGGCGTCCCACAGTCGCTGTGGGTGGTCGATCCACTGCCGCAGCAGTTCGCGGGCGTTGTACGGCTCGTAGCTTTGCTTGCCGGTGACGAGCGACACCACCGGCGGCTGCGGCGGATGGGCATCGAGGCGAAGCCGTTCGATCAACAGCGCCGCCCGGTCGGGGACGTGCCGCTGCCGGACGATCGGCGTGTGGAGCGGCGGCCAGCGATGCTCGTTGATGCGGACGTGGACGCCGGGAATGGCGGCGGCGAGCTTCTCTTTGAGGTGGTCGACCGAGTAACCCTGGCCGATCACGAGGTAGCTGTTCGGCGACAGGACCGACGAAATGCCGACGGTGCCGTGGCCTTCGCGGGTCGTCTCGACGCACAGGCGGCGTAGTTCGTTCTCGGGAACGGCGCCGGCGCGGGAGAAGACGACGCCCATCTCGACGTCGCGGGCCAGGTCGGCGCAGTCGGCGGCCATGGCCAGCGGCACGCGCACCAGCTCTTCGGCGGCGAAGAGGCCGCTGGAGCAGACGGCGATCATCTCGCCCAGACTGTAGCCGTAGGCAAGTTTCGCCTTCGTGTAATCGATATCATGCACTTCGCGCAGCAGCCGCAAGTGGGCCATCTGCACGGCAACCAGCAGGGCGACCGCCTCGGCGTAATCGGCGAGCGTGGGCTCGATGTGCTCTTCGACCAGCCGCAGCAGGTTCACGCGGCTGGATCGGTACTCGCTGCAGATGAGGCTATAGCGGTGCAGCTCGCCGCGGAGGATGTCGGCGTAAGCGGGGACGGCCAGCAGTTCGCGCGTGCGGCCGAGGTTGGTGATGTTGTAGCCGCGGAACGCCAACGCTACGTCGGCCATTGAAGCGCGTAGCGTTTGGTCCATAGGGCGTTCCTTGCGCGTGAATTACAGATCGTGTGCACTTAAATAGTACGGCACGTCCAGAAACTCGTCGACAACATGAAGAGTGTAGGCTTCTCGCGGAGCGAGAAGCTCCCTCTCGCGGAGTGAGAAGCCTACACGGTTAATGAGCGCCGGGGGTGTGGCCGTTGACGCGTTGTGTGGCGGGGTTGAGCGTGTAGGGGTTCCCGCTCACGGGGCAGACGGGGATGCCTTCGGGGAAGTAGTCGGGCACGTTCAGATCGTCGAGGCTCGACGGATCGGCGCCGGTGGTTACGGCGTAGCGCTCGACAGCCGAGTTGATCAGCATTCGGTTGTGGGAACAGGCCTTTTCCTCGGCTTCGTCGCGCGCGGCCGAGGCGCGCGGCACCAGAATCGCCGCGATGGCGCCCAGGATGAGCACCACCGCCAAAAGTTCCAGCAGCGAGAATCCGCGGCGTCGTAGGTAGGAGCCAACCGTCATAACCGAACCTAAGGCCAGATGCGCGCCCCTCAGCGCGAGGGCGAGACGACGAGGCCGTCGAAGGAAGATTAGGTTTCCCGCCGCTTTGGCCAACCAGGCGCGCTGAAAATAGTTCACATTCGCTGCGGCGCGTGGCGCCGAGGGGGTTGAGAGCGCCGGTTGGTCGGTAGATGCCGATAGTCCGGGATATAGAGATCCTGCTGCGCAGAGCGATGGATCTAAGCCGCGCCTGATTGTTCGCTTCCCGAAGAATGACCCGCAACGATGTTTTGACAGCGCCGGCAGGCGACGTACCGTTGCAAGGCCGTTTGCGGCCGGAATTGCCAAATAATGTGCGCCACTGCTTCCTCGCATAAGCCGGGAGGTGGTGTAGAGCGGTTCACACTGCTGGGCGAGCCAGCAGTGGCACTCCGAGTCACGCCTGGGTATGCCCACACTTCGCAAGAGAATTCTGGTTGTCGAGGAAGAGCCGGTGTTGCTCGACATCCTGGCGTTCCGGTTGGAACTGCTGGGGTTCGAAGTCGAGACCAAGGCCGCGGCCGATCCTGCGCTAACCTGGCTGGCGGCGAACGTCCCGGATTTGATTGCCGTGGGTCATATCTCAGACATGGACCCGACCGACCTGCTCAACCGCGTGAGCGACGATCCGCGCACGAGCGAGACGCCGGTGCTGGTGTTGTCGCCCGACCCGGATCTTGATGCGGTGCAGCGGGCGTTCAACGCGGGCGCCAATGAGTATTTGCTTACGCCGTTCGATCCGCTGGTGTTTGAACAGAAGGTGCAGGACCTGTTGGGGAGCGTAGCGACTGGGAAATAAGCCACCGGCTTTGCCGGTGGACCACGTAATAGTAAATACCCACGCGACGCCGTCCCCCGGCAGAGCAGGGGGCTTTCAGGCAAATCGAAGCAACCACATGGCCAGACTTGGCGACATCCTGGTGGCGAAGGGCTGGATCACTTCCGGCCAGCTTCAGAGTGCGCTGGCGGCGCAGGGATCCGAGCAGGGCCTTTTGGGCATGATCCTGGTTCGCCGCGGGCTGATTAACGCTGACCAGTTGGGCGAAGCCCTGTCGATGCAGTACGGCGTGCCGTACCTGGAAGTGGTGCCGGAGAGCATCAACCCGCAGGTGGTGAGGCTGATTCCCGAAGAGTTGGCCCGGGCGCGGCGCGTGGTTCCTGTGGGCGTGAGCAATCGCTGCTTGCAGCTTGCGATGCTCGCTCCGGACGACATGGACACGATCAGCGAAGCGGAGCTGATTACCGGTTACCACGTCGAGCCGGTGGTGTCACTGCCGGGCGGAATTGACGCGGCGCTCGATCGCGGCTTTGACGATCGCGTGGTCGCCCGCCAGACGGTCGTCGACATGAAGATGGCCGACCTCGAGGCCGCCGAGCAGATGATCGGCGAAGAAGTGGCGGCCGACGTGGTGGTCGAAGAGGACCAGGCGCCGGTGGTGCGGCTGGTGCGCGCCATTCTGATGGGCGCCATGAACGCCGGAACGAGCGATATCCACCTCGAGCCGCATCAGCCGGAAATGCGGGTGCGGTACCGCGTGGACGGCAGCTTGCAGTCGGTCATGACGATTCCGCGGCACATCGAAGAGGCGGTCGTCGCGCGCATCAAGGTCATGGCCAATATGGACACGACCGAGAACCGCCGGCCGCAGGACGGGCAGATCAGCATCCACGAAGCCGGCGCCCGGGTGAACTTCCGCGTGAGTACGATCCCCACCGTCGGCGGCGAGAAGGTGGTGATGCGGTTGCTCGACGAAGGGAGCCGTTCGTTCCACCTGGAACAGCTCGGCATGAGCGAGCGCGATCTCAAAACGGTGCAAAAGCTGATCGATAAGCCGCACGGGATGATCGTCGTCACCGGCCCGACGGGCTCGGGCAAGAGCACGACGATGTATTCGATTCTGTCGAAGCTGAACTCGGTCAGCCGGAACATCGTGACGGTCGAGGACCCGGTGGAATATCGGCTGCCGGGCATCAACCAGGTGGCGTCCGACAACGAGCACGGGCTGGGCTTTGCCAACGCGCTGAAGTACATCATGCGGCAGGACCCGGACGTGATCATGGTCGGCGAAATCCGCGACCACGAAACGGCGGCGACGGCCGTGCAGGCGGCCTCCACCGGTCACTTGCTGATCAGCACGCTGCATACGAATGACGCGGTCGGCGCTGTGGCGCGGCTGAACGATCTGGGAGTCGACAGCTTTAAGATCGGCGGCGCCCTGTTGGGCTCGGTCGCGCAGCGGCTGTTGCGTTCGATCTGCCCGCACTGCAAGGAGCCGGCCGAGCTGAACAAGCATTACTTCAACGCCCTGGCCCGCGGCGGGAAGCCGCCGGAAGACGCCGTCTTCTATCGCGGCCGCGGCTGCAAGAAGTGTCTCGGCACGGGGTACGCGGGCCGCGTGCCGATTTACGAGATCATGGTCATTTCGCCGGCGATGGCGCAGGCCATTGAGAATGGTCTGCCGAGCACGAAGCTGCGCGAGATCGCCATTCGCGAGGGGATGGTCGAGTTGCCGACGGCGGGTCTGGAGCAGGTATACGCGGGGCGGACGACGCTGGAAGAAGTGTTTTATAAGGTTTCGGGGTAGTGAGGATCGGGTAGTCATTTAGCCGCGGGGCTTGCCCTGCGGCCCCCGCCGCAAGCGGCGGGGCTGAATGCCGATGAAACGCGTTGCGACTGTGATTCGATGCCACGCAAGAAGAACCTTACCGCCGTGAGCTCTCCGACCGCCGGGGGGTCGCTTGCCGCTAAGTCGTGGCTGGCACTTACCGCCGGGTGGTCATTGGGCGGGTCGCGCGGCGCGAAGAAGACGCGGCGGCTGAAGCCGACGGATCTGACGAACATCTTGCGGAACCTGGCAACGCTGGTCGGCAACGGCGTGCCGCTGCCGAAGGCGCTGGCGACGCTGGCCCAGGAAGATTCGCTCGCCAAGCACCATGAGGTGCTCAACGCGGTGCGGCGGAAGGTTGAGACGGGCGCCCCGTTTAGTGCGGCGCTCACCGAGTGCCTGGAGAGCTGCGATAAGATCACGACCAGCCAGATTCGCGTCGGGGAACGGTCCGGCAAGCTCGCTGAGACGCTGCAGCACCTGGCCGAGACGCGCGACAAGGCCGGCGAGCTGCGATCGCAGGTGATCAAGAAGCTCGCGTACCCTGGCATGCTGGTGGTGCTGGGGAGCGGGTTGATCACGTTCCTGTTGATGTATGTGGTGCCGGTGTTCGAGCAGACCTATGCCGACGCCAAGGTGCCGCTTCCGTTTGTGACCAAAGCGCTCATTGCATTTGGCGGTCTCGCCAAGCAGTACCTGTGGATGCTGGCGGCGGCGGGCATCCTTGGCGCCGTGGCGCTAAAGCAGATGCGGAAGAACCGGCAGTTCGCGGCGCGGATGGACGGCGCCATTTTGAAGCTGCCGGTGTTCGGCAAATGGCTTCGCGACATGTCGGTGCTGCAGGTGATGGACGTGCTGAACAACCTGATGACGGCCGGCTTCACGCTGGCCGAGGCGCTGCGGCAGACGGCCGATTCGGTGAGCAATCGGGCGGTTCGCCAGGGCGTGCGGAACTTGCAGCAAGCCGTGGAGCGCGGCGAGCGGTTCAGCCGCGAGCTGGAGCGTCAGCAGGATCTGTTTCCGCCGATCGTGAATCAGTTGGTGATCGTCGGCGAGAGCACGGGCCAGCTTACCAAGGCCACGCTTGATATCTGCCATCACCTGCGGCGCGAGATCGAGCGGAAGACGAACATCATGGTCGGCGCTTTGGAGCCGATTTTGACTATCTCGCTGGC